>JAYTRB010000646.1:0-15932 GCA_043746425.1 Planctomycetia bacterium | reverse complement strand
CGAATTGATTGCCCGATCAAATCGACGTTGCGAATCGATGTCATCCACCATCCGCGGATCGCCAATTTCACCGATTTCGACGTGTTCGGCGATGCAGTACGGTATGTCACCCGGCCACCGTCCGATTTTCCGGACGCCATCATTTTGCCGGGAACCAAGAGCACAGTGGCCGATTTGCACGCGCTTCGCGAGCGCGGTTTTGAACCGTGGCTGAAAAACGCCCGGGCGGCGGGAGTCGAGATCGTCGGTATCTGTGGCGGCTTTCAAATGCTGGGCCGGGCGATTCTCGATCCGCAACACGTCGAATCGAGCGTCGAGAGTATTGCAGGACTGGGCTTCCTGAATACCACAACCATCTTTCATGAAGAGAAGCAGACGGCCCGTATTCGGGGAATCCACATCGCGAGCGGCTACGAAGTCGCCGGTTATGAAATTCATATGGGTTGCATGCAGGGAAATCCGCAGACGAATCCGGTTTTTGGCATTTCGGAACGGCACAGCATGCGGGTGGAAGACTACGACGGTCTCCAGAGTTCTGACGGTCGGGCCTGGGGAACGTACATTCACGGGGTGTTCGACAGTCTGGACTTCATGAATTGGTGGCTGGAACGTGTCAAACCCGGTAGCTCGCGCCAGAACCATCGCGTCGAAAACCGTTTTGATGCTGTGGCGAATGCGGTGAGGAATTCGATCAATGTGGCACAACTTCATCGGATCATTTGGGGATAGGTTGTCATGGTGCATCCTCGGGGCGTTTGTACTCGATCTTGTTTTCGGAGATCCGCAGTGGCTGCCGCACCCGGTGCGAATCGTCGGAATATCAGCAACCTTCCTCGAGAACGGTCTGGTGCGCTGTTTCGGACGAAACCATTTCGTGGGGGTTGTCTTTACAGTCTTGATTGTGGGAGGAACATGGGTTGCGACAGCAGCGCTGGTCGCCTTCGCCTGGTGGTGGAATTGGTGGGCGGCCATGACCGTCGAAATCCTGGTGTTGTACACGACATTGGCTGCGAGAGATCTTGAGCATGAGAGCCGAAGGGTGTTCAAAGCGCTGGAACAAGGGGATTTGCCGCTGGCACGTCGCAATCTTTCGCGCATTGTGGGGCGCGACACCGAGCGGCTCGACGAAGAAGAAATCGTCCGGGCGACAGTCGAAACCGTTGCAGAAAATACCGTCGATGGCGTCGTATCACCGTTGTTTTTTGCCTTTCTCGGAGGCGCGCCAGGAGCCATGACCTACAAGGCGATCAATACACTCGATTCGATGGTTGGACATCGGACCGAACGTTACTTGCATTTCGGCTGGGCGTCGGCGCGGCTCGACGATTTCGCAAACTTCGTGCCGGCCAGAGTAAGCCGGCTGCTCTTTCCGGTTGCCGCCTGGATCTGCAGATTCGACGGCGCAGGATGCTGGCGTATCGTACGACGCGACGGACACAATAGCCCCAGTCCCAACGCCGGCATTCCAGAGGCCGCTGTTGCGGGGGCGCTCAGAGTGCAATTGGGGGGGGTGAACTATTACCAGGGAACGCGACTGTTTCGGCCGTTGCTGGGCGACCGTCTGAACCCGCTGCATCGCAACGACGTGCTGCGGACGACCCGCCTGATGTATACCGTATCCATCTTAACCTTGATCGCGGGAATTACCGCCCGGAGCATCGCATGTCACGTCTGGTCGTAGCCGGGACGCACAGCGGCGCCGGGAAGACCACGGTCGCTCTGGGGCTGATGGCGGCATTGGCACAGCGCGGGCTGCGGGTGCAACCTTATAAAATCGGACCCGATTATATTGATCCGATCTGGCATACAGCCGTCGCTGGCACGCCGTCGAGAAATCTTGATCTGTGGATGCTTTCAAAGTCGGCCATCCGGCGGATTGCATCTCAGGCAGCAGATATTTCAATCATCGAAGGGGTCATGGGGATGTTTGATGGCCCCGGCAGTACCGCCGACATGGCCCGGCTTCTCGAGGCGCCTGTCGTTCTCGTCGTCGACGCGCAGGGAATGGCCGGGTCGGTGGCGGCCATTGTCCGTGGTTTCGAGAGTCTCGATCGGCGGGTTCCCGTCGCAGGAGTCATTCTGAACCGCGTTTCGGGCGAGGGGCACTATCGGCTCTTGCAGGAAGCAATCGACAAGCATTGCCGCGCGCAAACGCTCGGATACCTCTTGAAAGATACCCAATTGGAGCTTCCCGAGCGGCATTTGGGACTGGTTCCCGCCCACGAACAAAATCGCGTGCGTGATTTAGCTGCGCGACTCGTCGGGCATCTCGAAAAAACCGTCAACCTCGATGCCGTCCTGAAACTGAGCCGGCAGTCGCCGGTCTGCGGTGTCGCACGCGAACTTCCGGCAAAGCCGCAGCGGGTTCGCATTGCCGTCGCGCGGGACGAGGCTTTCTGCTTTTATTACGAAGACAATCTGGCCCTGTTGCGCGCCGAAGGAGCCGAGATTGCCTTTTTCAGTCCGCTGAACGACGCGCACCTTCCCGCTGGTACTTCGGCCGTATATTTCGGCGGAGGTTTCCCGGAGCTGTTCGAGAAACAGTTGCAGGCCAGTCTGCTCGCCACGGAACTTCGCGGCCTGCCGATCTACGCCGAATGCGGCGGTCTGATGTTTCTAACGATGATCGGACTCATCCCGGGCCGTGTGACGATGACCGAGCGTCTGCAAAACTTCGGCTATTGCGAGGCCACGGGGGTCGGCTCATTTCTTGTACGTCCGGGCGAGATCGTTCGCGGACACGAATTCCATTACTCAACCTGGGATGCCGAAGGGTTGCAGCCGGCCTTCCAGGTTCGTCGTCGACGAACGAACGTCGAACGCGTCGAAGGGTATGGCTCGCCGACGATTCATGCGTCGTATGTGCATGTGCACTTTCTCAGTTGTCCCTGGCTCGCACGGCGGTTCGTGCGCGCTGCTGTTACGTTTTCCACTGTCAAGACTGCTCAGGAGAATCAAAATGGATTGGATGCATCACTTTGTGCCGGAAGAGGAGGTCTACCAGATGCTGATGTTGTTCCTCGTGGGCGCCGTCGTCGGCGGTTGCGCCCGGTTGAAGAGTCTCGCGAAACCTGAAAGGAGATCGGTCTGATGAATCTACTGGCACACCACATGGAAATGGGATTCATTCCCATCTATCTCGGTCAATTTTGCGTCGGCATGTGGGCCGGGTGGCAGATTGTCAGCGGCCTGTCACGATATGCCCGGGGAAAGTCGGGCTCGGCCGCACCGTGACGAGTCGGGAAGTCTCGACTTGATTCAGCAACTGACTTGATTTAGCAACTGATTTGATTTAGCAACTGGCATGACCGGAATTACTTTCCGGCTGGAGAATGTAATGCAAGTTTCAAACCAAACGATCGTGCTGGTTGTGGGCCACGGCAGCCGCGACACGGGCGCGAATCGCGAGTTTGAAGCACTCATCCAGGCCTATCAATCGCGGCATCCCGAGTTCGACGTGCGCTATGCGTACGTCGAACTCGCGGAGCCGTTGCTGGGAAAGGCCCTGGTTGAGCTTTCTGCACCGGGGCGTGAAATCATCATACTGCCGTTATTTCTATTCGCTGCGGGCCATGTGAAAAACGACATTCCGCTGGCCCTGGCGGCCGCACGCCAGGGCCAGCCTTCAGCCATGTTTCGGGCCGCTCGTCCGCTGGGAGTTCACGCGGCCCTGGCAGACATCGTCTTTGACAGAGCGGCTTCAGTACTGCCCCTCGCGCCGCCAGATGCCGCGCGGACGGCCGCAGTGTTTGTCGGTCGCGGAGCGAGCGACCCCGATGCCAATGGCGACTTCTGCAAATTGGCGAGGTTGTTCGGCGAGGGACGAAATCTGGGCTGGCTGCTACCCTGTTTTGTGGGAATCACGCGGCCGCGCTTCGAGGAGACCCTGGAATTCGCCGCCCGCATCAGGCCCGACCAGTTGCTGGTGGTGCCGTACTTTCTGTTTGGCGGAAAGCTGGTGATTCAAATTCAGGAGCAGACGGCACAATTCCGCAAACGATTTCCCTGGATCAAGGTGGCTGTCGCCCCGCATCTGGGAATTCATGAACGGTTGCTGGACGTGCTGGATGAGCGGGTCGATGAAGCTCGATTTGGCGAGCGCCCGCTACCCTGCGATAATTGTCAATACCGGACAGCGCTGCCCGGACATGCCGAAAAGCTGGGAGGACTGCGAGCCCTGCTATGGAGTCTGCGGCACAGCTTTACGCATGGTCAGGCGGCGCCGCATGTTCATGCGCATCGCCCCTTGAGCAAACATGTTCTGGTGTGTGCGAATGTCGACTGTGCCGCGCGCGGGAGCGTGGCACTCGTCGATGCCCTGCGACGATTGATCAAAGATGCGCGGCGCGAGCGGGACGTGCGTGTCACGGTCACGTCGTGCATGGGGCGGTGTGGAGAAGGGCCGACGGTCGCCGTCTATCCCGATGGTATCTGGTATCGCGGTGTGCAACTCGCAGATGCGGAAGAACTGGTTAAGGAACATCTGCTGGCCGATCGGCTTGTCGCCCGGCTGGTAGACAACATCATGCAATGAAAGGGAAAGACAATATGGCGTGTCACGAAATTGCGGCGCTGCGGCTGGGCTTAATGCAGTTACTCGGCATTGAAGATGAAGCAGAACGGCAACACGAATTGGCCGAGCTCAACCAGGGGAAACCGCCGTCACCCACGCTGGTGGCCATGACGCAGGCATCGACACTCGCCGATCTCCGGCGGTTCTTTGAAGCGGCGCTGTCGGAACTGACAACCCGCGTGGCCGGCACGTCTGCTCAGGATGCTCAGCTCCCCTACTTTCGGTCGCTCATTGTGCTTACAAAAAAAGTCGAACTCGATCTGCGAAATCAGGAAGATGCGCTGCATCGCTTTTTCCGTGACCTAGATGAAATGCACGACCTCGTCCACGAACTCTTTCCTGCGGAGTGATCTGTGACCCACGCATCTGAAACGCGGCTGCTGAACCCCGAGGCCATCGAGGCGGAGTCGTTTCGCATCATTGCAGCAGAAATGGGCCCGCATTCGTTCACGCCTGAAGAATTTGCAGTGGTGCAACGCGCCATTCACTCGACTGCCGATTTTGAATTCGCCCGAACACTGCGTTTCGCCCCCGAATCGATTCGTCGCGGCATCGAAGCCCTTCGCGCCGGGCGAACGATTGTTGCAGACGTACAAATGGTTCAGGCCGGTATCAACAAAGCGGGCTTGAAAAAGTTCGGCGGGGAGGTGCTGTGTTTCATCAGTGACGACGATGTCATTGCCGCGGCGAAGGAAGCGGGGCTGACGCGGGCGATCATGTCGATGCGAAAGGCAGCGCAGAATGTTCCTGACGCGATCTACGCGATCGGCAATGCCCCCACCGCTCTCTTGGAACTGTGCCGCATCGCTGACGCGGCTCGGCCGTCACTGATTGTCGGCGTCCCCGTCGGGTTCGTCTCTGCCGCCGAGTCGAAAGCAGAACTGGCAGAGACCAGCCTCCCCTACATCACGGCTTTGGGACGCAAGGGAGGAACTCCCGTGGCCGTGTCGATCATCAACGCTCTCATTCGCCTGGCAGGTAATTAAAACTTCATGAAACCCTATAAATGGCATATGCTCGTCTGCACAGGCGCTCGTTGTACGCAAAATGGCGAGTCAGAAAGTCTGTTCAGTTCACTCGGCGAAAAACTCAAAGCTCATGGGCTCGACGCTGATGCCGTGCGGGTCAAACGGACGCGCTGCCACTGTTTCGCCATTTGCCAGGGCGGCCCGATCGTCGTCGTCCATCCCGACGGCACCTGGTACCAGAACGTGACGCCGGAGGTGCTCGACCGAATCCTCGAAGAACATCTCATCGGCGGCCGGGTTGTCGAAGAGCATGTCTATCATCAGGCGTGAATTATGGATGTCTACGAAGCAATTTATAGCCGCAGAGACATTCGACATTTCCGGCCGGCGGAAATTGCCGATGATGTTCTAACACGCATTCTGGATGCAGCGCACCACGCGGGATCAGTGGGCTTTATGCAGCCCTGGAATTTCATCATCATCCGCGATCTGAAAATGCGGCAGTCGGTGAAGAAGATCTTCGACCGCGAGCACGCGAACGCGGCCGAAAACTATGTCGGCGATCGCAAGGAATCGTACCAATCGATGAAACTTGAGGGAGTGCTGGAATCGGCCCTGAATCTATGTGTTACCTGCGATCGGACGCGCGGGGGAGCGGTGCTGGGACGAAATACGATTTTCGACACAGATTTGTTCAGTACCTGTTGTGCCATCCAGAATCTCTGGCTGGCCGCGCGGGCCGAGGGAGTGGGTGTCGGCTGGGTAAGCATCCTCGACGCGGGCGAATTGGCGGCGTTACTTGGCCTGCCACAGGGCGTTGTCGCTGTCGCCTATTTGTGCATCGGTTATCCTGTAGAATTCCGGGAGCGGCCAATGCTCGAAGAAGTTGGTTGGCGCGACCGGCTTCCGCTGCAAGAGGTGATTTTCAATGAGCGCTGGGGCGGCAGGGAAACCTGACAAACAATTACGATCGGGGTTCACGACGGGGGCGTGCAGTGCGGCTGCCGCAAAAGCAGCGACGTTGGCGCTCTTGACCCAGAAACTTGTCGATCAGGTGGAAATTACTTTACCTAAGGGAACCCAGCACGTGTTTGCCGTCGAAAGCTGCCATTTTTCACCCACCGAGGCGACGTGCGTCGTCGTCAAAGATGCCGGCGACGATCCTGACTGTACGCATGGCGCCCACCTCACTGCGACCGTCTCATGGATCGATCAACCAGGAACGGTCGAACTCGACCGCGGTCCCGGCGTGGCGACGATCACCAAGGCGGGCATTGGACTGCCGATCGGCGCCCCGGCCATCAATGCCGTTCCGCGAAAGAATATTACCGAAATGGTCCGCGAAGGCGCAGGCGGCGCGCTCGACACGCGCGGCGTGCGCGTCGTTCTCTCGGTTCCCGAAGGTGAAGAGATGGCCAAGAAAACCCAGAATATCCGGCTCGGTATTCTGCACGGCATTTCCATTCTCGGCACGACGGGCATTGTCGTGCCGTATTCGACGGCCGCGTTCAAAACCTCGATCGTGCGCGGCATCGACGTGGCGGTCGCCTCTGGTATGGATACGATCGTACTCACCACAGGTGGCAAGAGCGAAGAATTTGCCATGAAACTTCTGGAGCTGCCCGAAGCGAGCTATGTGCAAATGGGCGATTTTGTGGGGGTGGCCATCCGCGTTTGCGCGCAGCGCGGCATCCGCAAAATCCATGTCTGCGGAATGCCGGGAAAAATGTCGAAGATCGCCAAGGGGAAGATGCAAACCCATGTCGCGGGAAGTGAAGTCGATCTCGACTTCCTGGCCTCGATTGCCGCCGACTGCGGCGCCAGTGGCGAAGTCGTCGACGAAATCCGCAAGGCGAATACCGCCCGGCACGTCTCAGAAATTGTGGTCGCGCGACAGGTCTGCGGATTCTGGAATGCCGTCGCCGAGCGCGTGGTACGGGTCTGTCGGCAGTATATTCATGATGCCGCAACGGTAGAATGTATTCTGACTGAATTCAGCGGCGCGGTGATTGGCAGGTGGAGCAGTGAGTGAACAGATACCCAACCTGGTGATTGTCGTCGGCATCGGCGACAATGGCGTCGCCAGCCTCTCGCAAGAAGCGCTGCGCCTGGTGACAGAGGCGCCGCTCCTCGTGGGCGGAGAGCGGCATCTGAGTTTCTTTCCGGATCATCCCGCCGAGAAGCTGGCGATCCACGACAACCTGAAGCAGATCACGGCGCGGCTGCAATCTGAAATGCGCCCCGCCGTGGTTCTCGCCTCGGGCGACCCGCTCTTCTACGGCATTGCAGGTTATCTCGCCAACAAAATCGGACGTGATCGATTACTGGTCGTCCCCAACATTTCTTCAATGCAGCTGGCGTTCGCCCGCATCAAAGAAACCTGGCAGGATGCCGTGCTTGCCAGTTGCCATGCGCGGCCCATTGCAGATGTAGTCGAACTTGTTCGCGATGCGAAGAAGGTTGGCATTTTCACCGATGACGAGAATACACCGGCGCGCATAGCACGAGAACTGCTCAAAGCCGGGATCTCGGGTTTCATGGCCTTTGTTTGCGAAAACCTGGAGGGTGAAAGCGAGCAGGTGACCGCCTGCGGCCTGGAAGAGCTGGTGGAGCGAACGTTTGATGCGCTGAATGTATTGATTTTGATCCGCCAGGATGAATCGCCCGCGATCGAAAGCGGCGATTGGACATTCGGGATCCCAGAAGCGGCGTTCTATCAGCGGCAGCCCTTGAAGGGCCTGATCACGAAGACGGAGGTCCGCGTCCTGAGCCTGGCTAAACTGCGGGTTCGCCCCGGCCACATCGTGTGGGACATCGGAGCGGGTTCCGGATCGGTGGCCATCGAAGCCGCACTTTTGGGCGCTCAGGTGTGGGCCGTGGAGAAAAACAAAGACGATTGTGATATTATTCGTCGCAACATCGAAAAATTCAAAACCGCCAGCGTGCAGGTGGTACATGCTCTCGCCCCGGCTGCACTGGCCGATCTGCCGACTCCGGATGCAGTCTTCGTCGGAGGCAGCGGAGGGGAAATGGGCGAGGTCTTACGAATCTGCCGCGACCGCCTGGTTCGGGGTGGCCGACTGGTCGTGAACGTGGCGACGATCGAGAATCTCGCGGCCACATTGCCCGGAGACGTGACGCTTGTACAAATCAGCCGGTCACGTCCGATTCTGGACTTGCACCGCTTTGAATCCCTCAATCCAGTATTCGTTGTTGCCTGGGAAAAACCATGAAGACGGCCGTCATCGCAATCACCAAACACGGAGCCGTACTGGCTCGTCGGCTATCGGGCGACCGTTTCATTTCGGCGAAATTTCGCACCGAAGAACCGGCGAATTATTTCGAGAAACCGATCAAGGAAATCACGGCTGAAATCTGGCCGCAGTATGAGGCGCTGGTGTATATCGTATCACTGGGGGCCGTAGTGCGCACCATCGCCCCCTTTCTCAAGGACAAGCACGTCGACCCGGCAGTCATCGTCGTCGATGACAAAGCCAACTTTGCGATCAGCGTGCTCTCGGGCCACGTTGGTGGAGCGAATGAATTGACCGAGCAGATTGCCCGTGAACTCGGCGCGCAACCCGTGGTGACGACGGCCAGCGATGTCGGCAAAACAATTCCCGTCGACATTCTTGGACGGGAGCTGGGCTGGTCCACTGAGTGGAATCACAACATTACCAAGATCAGTGCCGCAGTCGTCAACGAAGAGCGAATCGCATTTGTCCAGGAGACAGGCGAGCGAAACTGGTGGAAGCGCGAGACTCCGTTACCGCGCAATATCTGTCTCACCTCACTGGCTGACGCCGGTACATTCAGCGCGGTTTTAATCGTCAGCGATCGACTGCTCGATGACGACTTGAAGTCTAAAGCCGTGATCTATCGCCCGAAGTCTCTGGTTCTGGGAATCGGTTGCGACCGGGGTACGTCGTGCGAAGAGATCGAGTCGTTCGTGCTATCGACCCTCGAAATGCAGCGGCTCTCGTTCTGTTCGGTGCGCAATGTTGCCACCGTCGACCTGAAGCAGGATGAGCCGGGCCTGCAGGAATTCTGCGCCAAACACAACTTGAAGATGCAGTGTTATTCGAGCGACTCCCTCAAGCAGGTACAGGCGCCGAATCCATCGCCCACGGTGGAAAAGCATATCGGCACGCCGGGCGTCTCTGAGCCGGCGGCAATGCTCAGTTCGGCTGGCGATTTGATTGTGCCCAAACAAAAGGTTCCGAAGGTCACAATGGCTGTCGCGCGAATTCGATTCGACTGAAGCCCGCCGACGCACTTTCGGCAAATCATCTTTGTTCGTTTTTTTATCCCCTTTCCCAAAGACGTTGGATATGCCAGGTAAGCTGATGTTGGTCGGTTTTGGTCCGGGCCAGCATGAACATTTGACGTTTCGTGCCCGTGCCGCCATTGCGGAGGCCGAAGTCGTAATTGGCTATTCGACATACATCAAGCTTGTCAAATCATTGTGCGATGGCAAGCAGGTGATCTACACCGGTATGACCGAAGAGTTGATGCGCGCTCGCAAGGCTGTTGACCTGGCATACGGCGGGCAGCGTGTGGCGCTCATTTCATCGGGCGACGTCGGCATCTACGGCATGGCTGGCCCCGCATTTGAGATTCTCAAAGAACGGGGCTGGAAGCGGGGCGAGGGCATCGAAGTCGAAGTGGTGCCCGGAGTGACGGCGGCCAGCGCATGTGCCAGTGTCCTGGGAGCCCCGCTGGTACACGACTTCTGCACCATCAGCCTGTCGGATCTATTAACTCCCTGGAACCTGATTTATGAACGACTTGAGGCGGCGGCGAAGGCCGACTTCGTTGTCGCTCTCTATAATCCAAAAAGCGGCCGCCGCACCAAACAAATCGCCGAAGCGCAACGAATCTTGCTGCGCCATCGCTCGCCAAAAACTCCGGTGGGGCTCGTCAAATCGTGCTATCGCGATCTGCAGAAGATCGTTTTAACGACGCTGGACGACATGCTGAACCATGACATCGGGATGCTGACGACAGTGATTATCGGCAACAGCCGGACATTTGAATTTGAAGGCCTGATGGTGACCCCCCGCGGATACCAGACGAAATACGAGCTGGAGAGCGTCGATTCTGCGACAGTCGAACTGATGCGCCGACAACTGGTCGAGCGCCCCCAGCCGGGAAAGTCTCTCAAGACCTATGGCACGCTGTATGGTATTGGAGTCGGTCCCGGTTATGGCAAGTATCTCACACAGCAGGCGTGCCAGGCGCTTGAGAAAGCGACCTGCATTTTCTATCCCCGTGGTAATTCGACCGACGAAAGCCTGGCGCTGAATACGATCGAGGCGGTTATGCGCAAAGATGCCCGCATCGAAGAACTGATGTTTCCGATGACGAAAGACCGACAGCTATTGGAATATTACTGGAACCTGAACGCCCAGAAAGTGGCCGACGTGTTGATGACCGGACAGGATGCGGCCTTCATCACCCTGGGAGACTCGACGATGTACAGCACCTTCATCTATGTGGTGAAGACGCTGCGGGCGACGCTGCCCGATGTCCCCATCGAGACTGTTCCCGGAATCTCCAGTTTTTCGGCGGCGGCAGCAATGTTGAACCTGGCAATTGGCGAGGGTACCGAGCGCGTCGCAATCGTTCCGGTCAATCGCGACGTTTCTAACGTCCGCGACGCGCTGGAAGAGTTCGACACGGTTGTGCTCCTCAAGGTGGGATCGAAACTCAATCGCGTCGTGGCCCTGCTCGAAGAGCTCGGGCTGCTCGCGCATGCGGCGATGTTCAGTTATATAGGCACCGAAGACGAGCGTATCGAGACAGACCTCAGTCGCTTTCGCAACGAGACGGCCGGCTATATGACTTTGATCATCGTTAAGAAATCAACATCATTTCAGGTTGACGACGAAGACGAGGGAAGCGCCACATGGAATACCGTCACGGCCTCGTGATCGTGAATACAGGAACCGGTAAGGGCAAGAGCACGGCCGCGTTCGGCACCGCCCTGCGCGCGGCCGGCAACGGAATGCGCGTCATCGTCGTACAATTCATCAAAGGGACGTGGAAAACGGGCGAGCGCGAGGCCTTCAGCCGGTTTGCAAATGTCGAGTTTCGACCGATGGGAGAGGGTTTCACCTGGGATACCAAAGATCGCGAGCGCGACACTCTTGTGGCTGGCGAAGCATGGAGCTACGCCCGCGAACGGATTCTCTCTGGCGAAATCGATCTCATCGTTCTCGATGAGATTCTGTATGCCCTGGACTACGGCTACCTCGCCATCGCCGACATACTGGCCGCGCTGCGGGCCCGCCCCGACCATGTTCACGTGATTCTAACCGGACGCAACGCGACGCCCGAATTGATTGAATTGGCCAACCTGGTAACCGAAATGCGCGAGATCAAACATCCCTACAAGACGGGCATCAAAGCTCAGCGGGGAATCGAATGGTGAATGAAGAACAGGAATTGCAGCAGCCGGTGCGGCTGGAACGGTTGCATGAGCTTTTGGCCGCGCTGGCCGAGGCCAGACCAGCCCGCATGATTATTCGCACGCCCTCGGCCGTGGCCGAGCTGACGTGCTGCCTCGGCGATTTCACCAGCAAGGGCGCGTGGCTGAATTACGAGTGTGATCAGTTTCATGCACATGTGAATCTGGCCGAAATACGTTCGGTGGCGCTGGTCGAAAAGGCAACCCAGCGCTCTGTCCAATGCTTCGACGCCAATGGTGCCGTAGTATTCAAATACTTCCTCAAAGACAATGCCGGCGCGTACGACCGGCTGAAGCGGGAGTTTGCATGAAAGTCTGGTTTGTCGGGGCCGGTCCGGGTGATCCGGACCTGCTCACAGTCAAAGGCCGACGACTGGTCGAGACCGCCGATGTGGTGCTCTATGCCGGCAGTCTCATGCCCGAGGCGCTCGTCGCCCTTCAGAAGCCCGGGTCTGCGTGGCACAACACGGCCAAAATGGCGCTTGGCGAGTTTATGCCCCTGATGGTCGATGCAGTGCGTGCGGGACAGGCCGTCGTCCGACTTGCCTCGGGCGACCCGGCCATTTACGGAGCGCTGGGCGAGATGACCGAGTGGCTCCACCGCGAAGAGATTGACTGGGAGGTCATTCCTGGTGTGAGTTCTTTCCTGGCGGCGGCGGCGGCGCTCGGGCGAGAGCTGACGGTTCCCGACGTAGCGCAAACCATCATTCTCACACGCACCGAGGGCCGCACGAAAATGCCAGAGGGCGAGCAACTCGCCGATCTGGCGCGACATGGCACGACGCTCGTAATATTTCTGAGCACGCAGGCCATTCACAAAATCGTGGACGAGCTGCGCACCGCGTACCCGCCCGATACGCCTGTGGCCGTGGTTCATCGTGTGTCTTGGCCCGATCAGAAGATTGTGCGCGGCACGCTGGCCGACATTGCCAATCAAGTACTCGAAGCCGAGATCTACATGACGGCGATTGTGATTGTGGGACCGGCATTGACTGCCAAAGGGCATCGCTCCAAGTTGTATGATGAATCATTCAGTCACGGGTTTCGAAGGGCGAATCCATGAAGACCGCGTTCAAAGAATGGGCCGTAATCTGCAAAGCGCTGACGCAAGGGGAGCAAATCCTCATTCTTCGCAAGGGAGGGATAGTCGAGACGGGCGGCGAGTTCCGGCTGGAGCACCCGCAGTTTCTTCTGTTTCCCACGTATTCGCACCAGTCTGCAGACAGCCTCGTACCGTCGGCTCAACATTTGCTCGATAATATTGACGCCGGGATGCCAGAAACGGGCGAGGTGGTGTTTCGACACTATGCGGCAGTAACCGACTCGTTACGAATTCACTCGCTCGGTGAATTACTGCGATTTAGGGGATATCACGTCTGGTCTGACGAAGTGGTTGAAGAGCGGTTTCATCGCTGGCACGATGCACTCTACGTTTTGATCGTGCGCGTCTTCTCGCTCGCCGAATCGGTGACGGTTCCGTTGCGTGAAGACTACACGGGTTGCAAGTCATGGGTCGATCTCGAAGATGACATCAACGTCGAGGGGGCGCAACCAGTCATCTCGGACGAAGCCTTTTCACGCCGCGTTCGCGAGATCGGCTACTCGACGTCCAACAACAGATCGATGACGACCGGCCGATGATCTGAGCCGACATCTGCACCGATTTGATGCCGTCGCACCTTGATCTCTGGGGAAACCAGACAGTGGTCGATGGGAATCCCGAAGCGGCCCAATCCGGAAGGCCAGCTAGCTTCGATTCCGTAACCTTGACGCGTGTCGTGGAGCCCGGTTGTCCGCAACAGATCCTGGAAGACCCCTGACCAGGAGGTGGTATTCAGGTCGCCCAGAAGAATGACCGGGCGCGTTTCTTCCGCAATCAATTTGCCCAGTTGGCTGAGCTGCCGGTTACGGCGTTCGGTCTGGCTGGGAGACTTGGGTGAATCGGGATGCACGCCAAAAATCGTGACTACTTTCGATTCGAGAATCATTTCGGCAATAATTGCCGGATTGTCTCCGCCTAAATCAAGAGACTGCTGGTCCCACAGGGGCAGACGGCTGTAAATTGCCAGTCCGAAGGCGGGACGCGCGCGATTGAGCAAGGTCTTATGATACGGAAACAAATCACTGAGCTGTTCAAGTTGGTTGCCCCAGTTCTCGCTGACCTCGTAAAAGACAGCGACATCGGGTGATTTCTCCCGCACGTATTCAATCACCCGCCGGTATTCGCGGTTAGACGTATGCACGTTCAACGACAGAATTCGCAATTTCAACGTCTTTGCGTTGGCGTCGGGCATGTTGCCCGGGAAGTAGAGAGGGACGATCAACGCCAGATTGACCAGGGCGATTCCACCAGAAATTAGGCTGAACTTATAATTTCGTAAGGCGGCCAGAATCGCTGCGGTCGCGACCGAGAGCAGGGCGTACTGCATGCGAAAGTGACAGGCCAATTCGCCGAGCCACGACAGCCTGCCGGCGAACCCGGCCAGGGTTGCCACCCCTACCGCGCCACAGGTCAGCAGAACTCCCCACATCAGAACTCGCCGGGAAACCGATGCAGGCCGTTGGGGCGACTCGATCTTTCGAGGCAAGATCTTTGACTCCATCGATCGGCCGTTTCTACTTGGTCTGACAGGGAGGGAGGGATGGCGATTTCCAATCGACCCATTGTGCCCTCCAGGCGAGACTTTGGCTATAGTTCGGCAGCATGTCTGGCCGGGTGCTTGACCCGCGGCGAACTTAAGAGCTAGCGTAACGGCGGCGGCAAACCTGAAAATCGAAAGCCGGGAGACGTCATGGTCAGCGGGGGGGCAGAAACAGTATCGGCGCCAGCTGCTGGCACCCTGCCGCCGTACTCGGTATGGCAGATGACGGCCTACGCCCTGCGGCTGGGGGCGCTGGGATTTGGCGGACCCGTGGCGCTTGTCGGTTACATGCATCGCGACCTGGTCGAACGCCGCCGCTGGATCTCAGAAGCGGATTACAAAGAAGGGTTGACCCTCGCCCAACTGATGCCCGGCCCGCTGGCGGCTCAGTTGGCCATCTACCTGGGCTATGTTCATTATGGGGTGGTCGGCGCCACGCTCGTCGGCATTGCCTTTATTCTGCCGTCATTTCTGATCGTCGTCGCCCTGGGGTGGGCCTACAAGAGCTTCGGCGGGCTTTCCTGGATGCAAGCGGTTTTTTATGGAGTCGGATCCAGCGTCATTGGAATTATTACGATCAGTGCCTTCAACCTCACGAAGAAGACCATCGGCAAAGACTGGTTGCTCTGGTCGATCTACCTCGCCAGCGCTCTTGTTACCGTCTGCACCGAGTCAGAAACGATCTTGCTGTTCGTCGGAGCGGGGTTGATTACCTGGATGATTCGTGCTCCCCGGTCGTGTCGCACGCCGCCGCCGCAGACCACTTCCTGGCTGGCCGCGTTGCCGTTCGCCGCCGCCCTCACAAAATCCCAGGCGGGCGAATTCGCAACATTGGGTCAGATGGCCTTATTCTTCACCAAGGCCGGCGCCTTTGTCTTCGGCAGCGGACTGGCCATCGTCCCCTTTCTCTATAGCGGCGTTGTCAACGAATACCACTGGCTCGATGACCGTCAATTTCTCGACGCCGTCGCAGTGGCGATGATCACTCCGGGACCGGTTGTGATCACCGTGGGCTTCATCGGCTATCTTGTCGGTGGTTTTGCGGGTGCAACCGTGGCCGCACTCGCCACGTTTCTACCCTGCTATCTGCTGACGATAATTCCCGCACCGTATTTCAAGAAACATGGCAAGCGTCCGGGAATCGTGGCGTTCGTCGAAGGCGTGACGGCCGCCGCCATCGGTGCCATTGCGGGGGCCGTCGTCGTGCTGGGCCGGCGCACCATCTTCGCCAACGGCTGGACACCCGAGGTTCCCAGGCTGTTGATTTTGGGTGTTACACT
>JAYTRB010000645.1:0-7530 GCA_043746425.1 Planctomycetia bacterium | reverse complement strand
TATCGGGTATGGCACGCGCCGCAGGGGCTGCTTCGCCGTTTGCAGAGCGAAGAGCGAAACCGGTGGTGGATCCGCCTGTGCCGGCTCAGTCACATTGTATCGTTGCTCGCGCCGGTGGCTCTCGTGGCACTGGCCGTTGCCGGGTACTACTACACCGCAGTCCAACTTGCGCAACGGCTGCTGGTCACGGCGTGGCTCGCCGGCGGACTTCTCGTACTGCATGCGGCCCTGCTCCGCTGGGTGCTGCTCGCGTATCGCGATCTGGCAATGAAACGCGTCCGCGAACAGCGCGCGGCAGACGCAGCCAACACAGATCATCTGCCCGCTGCCGCGGCGGTCGAAACAACGGTGCAGCTTTCAGACATTAATCAGCAGACGCACTCGCTGCTGGGACTGCTGCTGTGCGGCGCGTTCCTGATCGGCCTTTCAGTGATCTGGGTGGAAGTTCTCCCCGCGCTCGAGATACTCGACACGGTACAAGCCTGGCCGCACCCCTTTGCGAAGGCCGAAAAGCTTCCCAATTCTCATCTCATCACGCTGGGCGAACTGGCCGCAGCCGTGTTGATTCTGCTTGTCACCACCGGCGCGGCACGGAACATTCCCGGACTGGCAGAGATCGCGATCCTGCGGCACCTCAAATTCGATGCCGGCGCCCGGTACGCCTTGGGAGCTCTGACACAATACAGCATTACCATCATCGGTGTGTCAATGGCGTTCAATCAGGTCGGCATCGGCTGGGCGAATGTGCAGTGGCTCGCGGCGGCGATGTCTGTCGGCCTCGGCTTTGGTCTCCAGGAGATCTTCGCTAATTTTGTTTCGGGGCTGTTGCTGCTGTTCGAACGGCCGATTCGCGTCGGCGACACCATTTCAGTCGGCGACGTGATCGGCAAGGTGACACGCATTCGCATCCGTGCCACGACGATTGTCGATGGCGACCTGCGCGAGCTGGTTGTTCCTAATAAAGAATTCATCAGCGGCAAGGTGATGAACTGGACCCTCACCGACACAACTTCACGGATGACCGTCAGAGTCAGCGTGCCGCGCGGCAGCGACCCCGATCTGGTGCGGCAACTTTTATTGCAGGTCGCCACCAACCATCCGCTGGTTCTGAAAGAGCCCGCGCCGCACGCCTTCTTCGACGAATTTGGAGACGACACGCTGAACTTCACGCTCCGTGTCTACATGGCCAGTCACGAAGTCTACAACCAGCTGCGCCATGAGCTCAACGCTGGTATCGACGCCGCCCTGCATCAATCGGGAATCGGCCAAACCCAGCCGCCGTCCGAAGCCCAGGCCCGGACGCCTCCGCACGCGGCCTAGCAGCCTGTTGTAAATCCGAGGGCTGGCCCTTCAAACGACAGTCGAAACGCGCAGAGAATGCAGAGAATTGAGTTGCTGTGAGGTGCCTGTCCCCGGGTTTTCAAGCGGCTGATCGAGCCGAAGATTTATTTGTAAACCTTGCAAAGCGTTCCAATTCTATCTGGATTCTATCTGGACGACTTCCCGAACGGCCGCTATCTTCCGCCTCGCTGAAAGACACCAGGAGGAAACAATGGCCAATGAAGCGGCGAAGATCAGCCGGGCAATCTTGCAGTGTGTCCGCGCGTGCCTCGAATCAGACGCGATTCTGGCCAAGATTGCCCAGTTCTCAGACAAACTGCGAGAAGACCCAGACTGGCATGAGTCAGAAATACGCCTCGTCGAAGCCGGCGTCCGCGGAATGCTGAAAGGCCTGCTCGTCGAGTCGAAACGCGGTGCGCCCCCCAGTGCGGACGCTCGCAAAATTGCTTGAAATCGGGCCGCGTCGAATATCGTCATCTACGGCGCGGCTAAACCGGCCACGGCGCGCTACAGCAGATCCCAGACAGGGTCGCCCGTCGACAGTGAATACGGTCGCTTTTGCGAGTCACGCAATGTCAAATGCGGTTCGACTCCCAGGAGATGGTACATCGTCGCCGACAGATCTTGAGGTGTCACGGGGTTCGAAGCCGGATAAGCGGCCAGCCGGTCGGAAGAACCATACACTGCCCCTCCGGAAATTCCGGCTCCCGCCAGCAGAACTGTGTTGCACGGCGCCCAATGATCGCGACCCGCATTGGCGTTAATTTGCGGAGTTCGTCCGAACTCGCCCAGACAGACGACCAGCGTTTCTTCCAAGAGTCCGCGAGCAGCCAGATCATCGAGCAGGGTCGACAAGCCCCGGTCGAGATTCGGACAAAGCTTCGATTTCAGGTCGATGAAATTATTCTTGTGCGTGTCCCAATAGGCGTCGTCTCGTTCCCAGTTCACGGTCACCAGCGAAACCCCGCGCTCGACCAACCGCCGCGCCAGAAGGCAACCCTGGCCAAACGGCGTCGGGCCATACCCCGACCGCAGTGCAATCGCTTCTTCATCAAGCGCGAAAGCCCCGCGAACGACTGGCGACGTCAGCATATCAAACGCCCGCTCGTACTCGTCCTCGACGCCCCGCACTGCCAGATTTCTGTGCGCCAATTCCGATCGATTTTCGACGGTGCTCAGAAACGTTCGCCGCGCCAGCAGCCGGTCGCGATGATCGACCACCGGCAGTGGTTGAAAACTCGCCCCATTGGCCGGTTGCGACACGAACAGCGGATCGTAGCCCGTACCTAGAAAACCGGCGAAAAACCCCGGAAAAATGTGATTATTCGCCGAGACCTGATTCGCCGGCGCGTTGAGACTGACCGCCGCTGGCATGCCCGTGCCCGTGCGCCGCGGCTGGTTGCGCCAACCCGACCGCCCCGACCGCCCATCGACATAGTTCATGACCGCGCCGAAACACGGGAAGTCATCGGGTGCGTTCTGCGGATTTGTCGCCGGCCGTGCATGGCGCACTCCCGATAACATATAGTGCATAGCGACGGTGTGCGTGTTGTCGGGATGAGTGACCGACCGGATGAGCGCAAAGCGATGAGCACGCTGCGCCAATTCTGGCAGGTGTTCGCCCACAAACACGTCAGGGACGCTGCTGGGAATCGGTCTGAACTCGCCTCGCACTTCGAGTGGCGCGGCAGGCTTGAGATCCCACAGATCCTGGTGTGCCGGCGCCCCGAACAGAAACAGAACAATGCACGATTTGGCTCGGCCAAAACTCGGCGCCCGTTTGCTCGCACCGACCGATTCGCCAGCCCGCGCCCGCCCCGCCGCCAACAGCGGCAGACTCAGCCCTACGGTTCCCAGGCCCCCCAGCCGCAACCATTCGCGGCGGCTGAATCCCTCGCAAGAGCGACCGACTTCTCCCGGGATCGACAGCATTTTCGACTCGCGGTAAGGCGACAGCGAAACTCCGCACACTGACCAGATCAAAAAAGGGGGCAGATCGAAAGCGGCCACCCAGCCTGCGGTTATACCCAATTTGCCGACCGTAAGCCATTATTCATGGTCATGGCTTTGAGTTTTGATTCTCCGCCCCCAATTTCGCTGATGCCCAATGACCGTTCTGTCTTCGCTTTTTCTACTGCACAAATGAACGTTCTTCGAACTCACTTCAACCGTTGATCGTTCCCGGCGAAGAACCCAACCCTATCGGACGCTGGCGACGTGAATTTATGGACCGCGCGGCCAGCACCAGCATTAACACAGTCATCGCGTTCGGCTCCGACGCCACAGCATTCACGATTTAAGCCCGCCTTTGTCCGTCAACGTCGCAACGCTTCGAGCAGCCGATCGAGAATCGCAACCCCGCCCTGTCAACGACAATTCTCAAAACGGAACGCTTGACAACGGCTGAATTCATCGGTAAAAAATCAGCCAGAACTTCCATCTAGATATGGATTTGCGTTCGAGTGAGTCAACTTTACCAAAGCCTCGCTTGAGTCTTTAACGCTGCCTGTCAACCCACACAGCCGTATGGCAAGCCATCTCGACTTCGCTTGAACCACGGCGGCCCATCAGGAGGTGATTGATGTTTCGCTTTTCCGTTTTGCCGGGATTATTGCTGCTGGCTCTCATGACGGCCGGAATCGCCGAAGAGAAGAATGCTGCAGAAAAGGTCGCCGCCGAAAAAATATTCCGTCGGGGAATGTCGCGCTCGTCACGTGCCGATTACGAAGGCGCGCTGGCCGATTTCAACCGGGTCATCGAGACGAACCCGACAATGGCCGATGCCTATTATCAGCGGGGCATTGTTTATCACAACCAGAACAAGATGGACCTGGCAATTGCTGATTACACCAAGGCAATCGAACTCGACGCCAAGCACGCTGACGCGTATGCGACTCGGGGCAATGCCTATTACCGCCTGGTCGATTACAAAGCGGCGATCGCCGACTACACCAAGAGTATCGAGTTGAGCCCGGCAAACCCGATTGCCTGGAATCGCCGCGGCGTGGGGCACGAAACCAACAACAGCTTGTTGACTGCTATTAACGATTACAACCAGGCCATCGAGCTTGACCCGAAATTTGGCGAGGCATACGTCAACCGGGGTGATGTCCGACGCAAACTGGGGATGTTGCAGGCCGCCATCGAAGACTACACCAAAGGAATCGAACTCGACCCTACGAAAGCGAACTGGTTCAGTACCAGAGGACTGGCCAAAGGCCTGGCAGGCGACCTCGAAGGCTCAGTCGCCGACTTGACGAAAGCCATCACGCTCGACCCCAATCTGGCGGCCGCTTATGAAAATCGGTGGACGGTCCTGACTCGCCTGGGACAGGCCGACGCGGCCCAGAAAGACTATGACCAAAACCTGAAGTTGTTGCCCACAAATCAGGCGACACTACAGCTTTTAAAAGACAAGTTGCTCCCCATCTACAAGCAGTATCCCGCTCCCAAGACGACCTCCGACTTTTTGACACGGGGGAATGCCTTTTACGCTGCCGCGTATTACTATCAGGCCGTCGCCGACTATCGTCGTGCGGTGGAAATCGATGATTTCAACGCCGATGCCTTTTTCGACATGGGGCTGGCCTTTGGAAATCTGTATTCGTTTGAAGCGGCCGTCGAGGCCTTCAAAAAATGCGTCGAGGTCGACGACCGATACTACAAGGCTTTTCAAGAACTGGGAGAGTTGTACCGCTATCGGCTAAACCTGTACGACGAGGCGATCAAGTCGCAGGATCAGGCAATCGCGCTCAAACCCGATTATCTCATCGCCTGGGCGAGTCGCGGCGCCGCCAAAAAAAGCAAGGAAGACTACCCGGGTGCGATCCAGGACCTGAATAAGACGATCGAGCTCGACCCGAACTACGCGTTCGGTTGGTCGACCCGCGGAGAAACCCACTTTAAAATGGGGAACTTCGACAAAGCCATTGCCGATCTCAACAAAGCGCTTGAACTCGATCCCAATGGGGCCAATTCGCTGGTGATTCGCGGCAACGTCAAGCGGGCCAAGAAAGACTATCCTGGCGCGATCGCCGACTTCACGGCGTCGCTCAAGCTCGTCAACGCGGCTTATACGCTGATGTACCGCGGCCTGACCTACACCGAAATGGGCAAGACGGCAGAAGCCACGGCCGATTTCGAAGAAGCCGTCAAACTTATACCCAGCCTCAAGTCTGAGTTGGATCAGGAACTCGCCAAACTGAAAACCACCAGCCCGACGAAAGCCGTCAAACCGTCGAAGTGAACTGAGCCTCGTCAACAGCAGATTGCTCGCCGAATCTACCATTGGCCAGCCCGGCGTACCAGTTGAGAACTCCCTGCGGTGAAAGGCGGAGCCGTTCTGTGCCGCCTTCGAGCCAGGAATAGGCCAATTTCTCCACCACGTCCGATTCGCCGATCGTCATGCTGGCGCCGATCGTCATGCTGGCGAGGTGCCGGCGATCGAGTATGGGGAGCAGGCTATTCCCAATTCCTGTGCGACTGGCCAACCAGCGTGCCAGCCCGAAAGACAGCAGTTAACACAACAGCGCAATGGCCACCAGTGTCGACCAGAACGCCGCGCCGGGCGTCTTGCGTTGTGCATCCATGCCGCGATTGTACCGCCGCGGGCAGAGGGCGGAAACGATGAGACTGCTGCTCTCTGAGGCCGAAAGGCCATTTCTGAAGCAGCCGACGCCCGTGCCAAAGAACCCCAATGCCAACCTGCCCGGCTCTCGCCTCCACGAACCGCTCCGGCACCTGCCGGTACCGGAGCGGCGGCCGACTTTTTTAGACCCGGAATTGTCAAAGAACCATCACGACGTCGGGCAGCCCGACGAGTCAAATACCGGCAGCATGGGTAAGTCACACAAAATGGCGCGGAGAATCCATAGATATCACGTCGCCATAGATATCAGAGCGAACCCCATAGAAATCAAACATCCGCCAACTGATATCTATGAGAAACCCTCGGGAATTGATCCATAGATATCAGCCACCCTCATAGAAATCATCATTGCGCAGTTTTGTGTTTTTCGGGGCAATCTGGGAAATACAGGAATTCTAGGAAGAGGTCGTGAAATTGAGCGAACGAGAGCGATCGCGAAGATGATTGGATGGCCAGGCTGGCTTGATCTCAGGCGCTGAAAACCTTTCATCGCGAACCCGATCCCGCCCACGAGTGCCCCGTTCAGCATGACCATGCTCATGTCCCACTCTCCTTCAAGTTGCCCTGGTAAAATCGGACCTGGCGCGACCTTGAGCCCTCGACTCTTGCTCCCAGGCCGCCATCGACGGCGCCTAGATTCATCTCCCCTTCTACCTGCGTCATGCCTGAGCCGAACCAGTGAGAACCTGCATAGCCTCTGCGAAGCAAAACCGTTGAGCCGGGCCGCGCCGGATCGGCAGTGAAACACGTGTGGGGTGAAGGCCCCGACCTGGCGTAATGCCTTGGCTCACGACGTCAGCCGCCGTGACACCTCATCCTCATGATCCTCCTCAGCGCTGTACCACGGGCCAGCGTTTCTGCCTGACTTTAATTTTACCCACGACAACGCGCGCTGTTGGAAATGTCTTTTCCAGATTTGGAAAAAAACCTCGAAATATCCAGAACGAGCCGCGCAAGAATGGCCACCCCTGTCGATGTCGATCGCCCACGCTGCCCTCCCCTCGCATTCCGTGAAGCTGGAAATGGCCGATTTCCCCGCCTGAAACCAAATCGGCTCGACCAATAAAAATCCGGCAGACCCCGCGATTGAGGCCATGTTCCCGGCCGACTTCAGCCGAGGCCCACAGGCACTGTCGAGGCGTCGCAACGCTCGGTGGATGAGTGGCGCCGCATAACTGTTCTTATGTTTAGTATTCTGGCGACGTTGGCTCGGTTGGTCAAGCCGATGAAAATCACTACGGGAAATCGGTGCCGCTCATCAAGACGAACCGTTCTGATGAGCAGCGGCTATGCTGCAAACCCCACCACCTTTTTGGGTTATGGCTTGCAGAATCATGGGCGGCCGTAAGTTCCCTAACTTGCCATTGTTTTGTGATTTGGAGGATCATTCGGACAATTGTTCGGTGATCTGCCCAGTGAGGCCTGGTCGTTGCTGGTTCCGCTCATTCCCACAGTTTTTCTAGAGAACGACAGGCCCGAGCAACCCGGAAAGCGAATACCCCATGAACGAATGGTCTTCTTTGCTTGCATGCCAAAGGAGC
>JAYTRB010000644.1:0-1768 GCA_043746425.1 Planctomycetia bacterium | reverse complement strand
GGGTTGCTTGGAGTGATCAATCCGTCGATGAGCCATTGCTGGCTGAAGTGCAAGAGATTTTGCAACCGATACACAATTGGTTTTATATCGAAGGGCGTCTCGAGAACAACGACGCACCACCCAGGTAGCATCCCGTCGGCGACGAGGCACGGCCGAGTCTCAGCGATCAAGATTCGGCCGCGCCCCATGCTAAAAGCTCGGCAGCACAGCAGCGCAACACGACTCGCAATTGACAGCCTGGTAACATTTCATGAAAGCCCTTTCGCTCGAATCCCCCAAAAACTGGAAACGCATCGAAATTGCCAACCCGGACAATCCTGGGCCAGGCGAAGCGCTCGTGCGGGTCCACAACGTCGGCATCTGCGGCACCGATTTGAGTGGATATCTCGGGAAGATGCCTTTTTTCAGCTATCCTCGCATTCCGGGCCACGAACTGGGAGTCGAAGTTGTCGAAGTGGGCAGTGACGTAACCAACGTGAAGCCCGGCGACCGATGCTCGGTTGAACCGTACATCAACTGTCAGAAGTGCTACGCTTGTCTGCGTGGCTACACGAATTGTTGCGAGAAGCATCAGACGTTGGGCGTACATTGCGACGGGGGCCTCAGACCGCGCTTTCTCGTCCCCGCTCGCAAGCTGCACATTTCGCGAAAAATGAGTTTTGAACAACTGGCGCTGGTCGAGACGCTGGCGATCGGCTGCCACGCCGTCAATCGTTCGAAATTGCAATCGCACGAATCGTGTCTGATCATCGGCGCGGGCCCCATCGGTTTGGCGACGCTCGAATTCGTGAAATTAACAGCGGCAAAAGCAATTGTTCTCGACATGAACGAGGGACGCCTCGAGTTCTGCCGCCGTGTGATGGGAGTGCAGCATACGATCCTGCTTTCGGACAAGGTCGAACAGGATCTGCGAGACCAGACAGACGGCCATCTTCCCGATGTAGTGATCGACGCGACCGGAAACAGCCATTCGATGGCCAGCGCCTTCGGACTGATTACACACGCTGGCCGGCTGGTGTTCGTGGGAATCACGACCGACGAAGTACGTTTTCGCCACCCGATCTTCCACAAACCCGAAGGAACGCTGCTCTGCTCGCGCAACGCCCTGTCGGCCGACTTTGCGCAGATCATCGGGTTGATTGAAGAGGGCCGTATCGACACAGGGCCGTGGATCACACATCGTGCGAAGTTCGACGAACTGATCGACGTTTTTCCGTCATATACGCGGCCCGAGACTGGCGTCATCAAAGCTGTCGTCGAGGTGGGTGAATGAGCGCACATAGCGACCTTCCAGAAACCGTTCTGCAATTCGGCGCCGGCCGATTTTTGCGGGCATTTGTCGATCGCTTCGTGCAGTGTGCCAATGACGACGGTCAGCGAGTCGGTCGCATCGTAATCGTGCAATCGACGCCGGGCCAGCGGGCCGATCTCATCAATTCTCAGCCTGAAGGGTACCACGTCCTTGTGCGAGGCTATCAGGAGGAAGAACTTATTGATCGGGTCGAGGTCGTTCGCTCGGTCAGCCGGGCGCTCGTGGCCCAAAACCAGTGGAACCAGGTACTGGCTCTGGCGCGAGTGCCAGACTTGCGCTACCTCGTAACGAACGCGACTGAGGCCGGTTATGCGGTTGACGCGGCAGACGGTGTCGCATCAGCTCCGCCGCAGTCGATGCCGGGCAAGGTCACACGCGTATTATGGGAACGATTTCAAGCCGGTGGAGCGCCCCTGGTGTTGCTTCCGTGCGAGCTGATCGAGGGGAATGCCACGA
>JAYTRB010000643.1:0-6396 GCA_043746425.1 Planctomycetia bacterium | reverse complement strand
AAATGGCTTCTGGCAGTACTCGATGCCTTGCTCGAAACTCTTCCCCGCCAGTTTGATCTCGAAGACGAGGACGGCTACATGGCGGAGGTTCTCGAGCGCTATCCGAATTGGTCGGTTCAGGTCGAACGGCTTCATCGCGATCACGACCATCTGTTTTTGAAACTCAAGGAGCTGCGCGGCCGAATCGAGCGCGACGTCTGGATCGCTCCCCTCGCCAACGAAGTCCGCCGCGAGCTTCGCGACTGGATCCTTAATCTCATTGCCCATCATAGAAGCGAGACGCGGCTCATGCAGACGGCGATGAACCTCGAGGTCGGCACGGGCGACTAGTCACGAAAGCGTATGGCTGGCAACCAAATTTCCAATAATTCCTTTCCACGAAAACAACTCGGCGAGCGCTGGCCCGGCCAGTGATTTCGGAGTGTGGTCCGGAAAAGGGGACCGTTGCCCGAGGGAATCCCACGACTTTCGATTCCCGGCAGACTACGATAGAATCGTGAAATGCGGATTGTTAACGCCCTTATTGGGTGTGTCGCGCAGGTCCGAGCCACAGTGGTGTCGGTGCTTGACTCCAGATCGTCCGGTCGATCACAGCTTATGGCCCGCGTTGAAACCCGCATATGCAGACACTCCTTGATACGATGCAAGCCTGAAGCAGGCTGCTTGAATAATCCGCCAGCGTGAACCCCAAAATATTCAATCAACAGGCACATTGGCCCATGTTCCGAGTCTCGCAACGAATCGACTTCTGCTACGGCCATCGGCTGCTCAACTACGAGGGCAAGTGCAAGTATCTGCACGGCCATAATGGCCGCGCCGTGATCTCTCTGGAAGGAGAAAATCTCGACGAACGAGGAATGCTGGTTGATTTCACCGACATTAAGCGGACCTTGCGGGGATGGATCGACGAGTCGCTCGACCACCGCATGATTCTCCATGCGGACGATCCCCTTTTGCCCTTCCTGCAAATTCAGAGCCAGCCGGTATACGTGATTCCGCACAACCCGACTGCCGAGAATATCGCGCGACTGATTTTTGAATACGCCCAGGAACAAGGATTTCCGGTGCTCGAAGTCGTCTTATGGGAAACGCGCAATTCCAATGCGACGTACCGACGACCGCCGATTTCTGGATGACGCTATTTCTACGGAGTAGCGGCTGGGAAAGTCTGGGACTGGTGCGGGGCTTTTGATCCTAGTCCCGCCGCTCGCAATCCGTCGAATGGAAAAGACCACTCACTGGATTGCAGGGCCGTAGATGCTCGACGGTCGTTAACAGCGATGCTCGACGGTCGTTAACAGCTGAAAAGCAGCCGCGTCTCGCTACGAGCAAAGTGCCAGTACTCTCCACAAATGAGCGTGGTCCGAGCGAAAACTCGGTCCATTTGCTGCGATCAGCGGCGCGCAAGACCACAGCCTGGGTGCTCTTCAGCAACCGGGCTGCGGGCTCTACTGGCCCTCTGAAGAATTAAAGGCCCTCAGAAAAAGACTCGCTGAAAGGTTCGGAATAATCTTGCGGGAATGAAATTGCAGTGTGGGTCGAACTGCAATTGGGGCACCCTCACGATCCGAACATTTCAGTTAAGCACCTTTTCCTGAGGGCCAGGCTGGGCAATTGAATTAACGGGAAATCGTCGTCCCGCCTACTTCCTCTTTGATTCAACTTTGAGAAAGTATCAAACAAGTTGTTTGATCAATGGAACACTAGCAATCGGTGTGCCACTCCATCCGATCTTCGATAGATTTCTGATTCGCATATCTGCATTCGCGCGAAACGAGCACGTTTCTCGTACCTATTCCCAGAAAATTAAAGATGCCACCCAAGAATTCTCGCTATCACCTTGAAATTAGAGGCGGTTCTGCGAGAATAACTAAAGATGATTTCGGCGCCGAAACCACCATTTCGGCGCCGAAACTGAGTGAAAGTGCCGTTTCGGCGCCGATTCGATCTCAGTTCCGCGTCTTTTGAATGACAATTGCATGAACTACGAAATGCAGAAGGCTTGGGGGCATTGGGTTCTGTCGGTCTGTGGCGCGTTGATGAGCCTTTACTGCTTGACCGTGTTAGGCTTCGTTGCAACGTCCCCAGATATCGGCCTGCGTTGTCTACTAGTCAATGATTCAAGATTGGGAGAAGACGCTCCTGACCACTCGGGGCTTGAGATCAAGCAAATTATTTATGTTCCGGCAGATCCCGGCACTGGCCCGCGAGCCGGCGACAGACTCGCAGAGATTGGCTGCAAACCTGCACGAACTTTTGTCCATTTTGCAGCCCGACTTTTCGACCTGCGGAGCGCCGAGCCGTTTGGTGGAAAGCTTCCCGCAGATGCCAACTTGGAGCAAATGGGAGATCAGCTGGCGGCGATCCCCGTCGTCGAACGGGGCGATGAGCGGTCAGTTCAACGGTTTGTCCAGATCAAGTACTGGCGTGAAGGGCGCCTGCTGCGTGCTTGGCTCCCGCTGCAGACTGTTCCCTGGCAGGATGTCGTCCTGACATTGGTCTGGTTCCTTCTGGAATTCGGGATTTTCGCCGTGGGAGCGCTGGCGTTCTGGGCGCGTCCATTCGACCGACAGGCCCGTGTATTCTTCGCAATGTGCATCGTCTCTCTAGGAGGCTTCGTCGGAGGATATCATTGGTGGATGATCGCCAGCAGTCTCTGGCTGACAATTCCCTTCATGGTTTCGGCGATGCTTATTCCGGTGGTGACGCTGCACTTTTTCATGATCTATCCCGAACCAAAGCCACTGCTGGCAAGGCATCCCTATCGCGCTATGCTCGCGATTTACGCCATTCCCGCCTTGTGGACGGCCGCCCTGGTGGTGCTGGTAGTTGATTCGTCGTGGATTCTTCAGCACTCGGCCGATGACGTTTTCCTCGTCAGGGTGATGCGCGCTCTAAACGAAGGGATTTACGTCTATTTAGGGATCGCCGCGGCGTATTTTCTGGCAACCCTGCTGGCATTGGCGACCAGCTTCCGAGCGACGCGAAATCCGATATTACACAGTCAGGTGAAGTGGATTCTATGGGCGGCGGTCGTAGCGACCTTCCCGGTGGGATACAGCCTTTCGCTGGCATACTTTCAGAAGGAGACATTTGCGCTGGGCGGCGCAACTCTGCCGATGTTCGTCGCGAGTCTCCTGTTCATGCTGGCCTATACCGTCGGCATTATGCGATTCAAGCTGATGCTCGTCGATGAAATTCTTTCGCGGGGGATGGTCTATTACATCCTCAACGGAGCGGTCACGATCGGTTTCAGCCTGGCGATCGCGGCATGCAGTCTGGCAGGGATGTATCAGTCTTTACGGGTCGCGCACTATGTGCCGGTCATGATTGCCCTGGTCGTGGTGGCTGTACTGTTGCTCAACTGGTCGCGCGATCGGCTGCAACAACTGATTGACCGCAAATTCTTTCGTGAGAAGTATCAGCTCGACAAGGCCTTGCAACGGATGAACCAGTCCGCGGGAAGCCAGGTCGATCCGAATATTCTGGCCCAGCGAATGCTGGCCTCGTGCCGGGATCTCCTCGGAGTCGACCGGGCAGCACTGTACTTGCGGGATCGAACGACGGGGGCGTTCCGGCTGATTGCTGCCGATGGAATCGACCAGGCTCAGCAAATGTTTTCCACCGATGCCGAGATTCTGGGCCTGCTGCAAGAGGACGCCAACCTGCGGAGGCTCGACTCAGACGCAAGCGAGACGCAATCACAACTCCTGCTGCAACAACTCGATGTCGAACTGGTGCATGCGCTTGAAGTCGATGGGCAATTGGCGGGCGCCTTGATGCTGGGCGCTAAACGCAACGGCACGCAATATACCGCCGAAGATCTAGCGCTCTTGAGTTCGCTGGGCCAGATCACGAGCGTGGCTCTTGACTCGGCACGCATGCATCAGGCGGTCGCGCGGCTCGACGACGACCTGCAGCGCAAGGTCGAGAAAATCGCCGACCAGCAACGACTGATCTCGATCCTGCAGTCTGAGATTACGTCGCGGCAGCCGGTTGTAGTCGCGGCCGAAACTGTTCCCTTTCGGCGTGATTTCATCAAGGGAAGCAGCCCGGCCATCGCCGTCGTTCTTGAGACCGTTCGCAAGGTCTCTGGCAGCCAGTCGTCGGTCTTGATTCGGGGAGAAAGCGGCACGGGCAAAGAGTTGCTGGCAGCGGCCCTGCACGAAAACAGTTCACGGCGCAATGGCCCCATGGTGAGCGTGCATTGCGGCGCCTTGTCGGCGGGCCTGCTCGAGAGCGAGCTGTTCGGCCATGTCAAAGGTTCGTTTACCGGGGCACACCGCGACAAAATCGGGCGATTTGAAATGGCGCACGGGGGGACGCTGTTTCTCGATGAAATCGGCGACATTTCATTCGACACGCAAATTAAGCTCTTGCGAGTGCTGCAAGAGAGAGAATTCGAACTCGTGGGAGGCACACGCACAATTCAGGTCGACGTGCGACTGATTGCCGCTACGCACCAGAACCTCGAAAAACTCATTGGCGAGGGGAAATTCCGGGAAGATCTGTTCTACCGGCTCAACGTGATCAGCATCACGCTGCCTCCGTTGCGTGAACGGGCCGATGACATCATCGAATTGGCCCTTCATTTTCTGAATCGGTCGGCAGAAAAGGCGGGAAAACGCATCTCACATCTGGATGATTCTGTGATCGACGCACTGAAGCGATATTCGTGGCCGGGCAACATCCGCGAACTCGAGAACGCCATCGAGCGGTCGGTCGTGATGGCGGAAGGACCAGAAATCAGGCTGCACGATCTGCCCGCAATCATCATTCCTTCCGAACCACTTCTGGTGCAGGTGCTGGAGACCAAGCCTGAACCACGGCCCATCGTTCTCTCTCCCCAGCACGCGCCTGCGTCAGAGGCGGTCAGTAAGACCGCATCGGCTTTTCCGAATGAACGTCAGGCGCTGACTGAGGCACTGGCTAAAACCGGGGGAAACAAGGCCCAGGCCGCGCGGCTGATGGGACTTCCGCGCAGTACGTTCTTCAGCCGCCTCAAGAAATTCGGGCTGGAATGATCGTGGACTGTTGCCGCTGGCTAGCGCCGCGCGGCCGAGTGTTTGAGCGACAGCCAGTCGCCGTTTTTTGCGCTGCTGGCCACGCATTGCTCAATGAAGTTCATTCCGTCGACGCCGTCGGCCGCGTTGGGGTAGATCGTGTCGGTCGCCGAGAACTTCTCGCCTGCCGCCCGTTTAACGATGTCGTCATAGGCCGACCGGTAGATGTTGGCAAACGCCTCAAAAAAGGCTTCTGGGTGCCCCGCAGGCAGCCGGCAAGCCGCCTTCCCGGATTCATTCATGTAAGAGGCGTTCGGGTCGCGCGTGTAGAGGGCGTGCGGTTGACCGTTACGACGGACGATCATCACATTGGGCTCCTCTTGCCGCCACGCCAGGGCCCCCGTCGTGCCATCGACTTCAATCGACACATCATTCTCTCGCCCATGCGAAATCTGGCTGGCAGTGACTGTCCCCAGAGCACCGTTGTCGAAACGGATGACCGCATGACCGTAATCGTCAAGCTGCCGGCCGGGCTCGAAAATCTTGAGATTGCACGAGACGTCGGCCGGAATCAGCCCGGTCATGTATCGGACAAGGTTGTAGGCGTGGGTGGCGATGTCGCCGAAACAACCGGCCGCCCCCGATTTACCCGGATCGGTGCGCCATGCAGCCTGCTTCTGTCCACCCGCCTCGATACGCGATCGCAACCACCCCTGAATGTAGTTAGAGCGCACCGCCTGAATCTCGCCGAGTTCTTCTGAAAGAATCATTTGCCGCGCCTGGCGCACCAGTGGATAACCGGTGTAATTGTGCGTCAAAGCGAAAACGCAGCCCGATCGCTTGACGATTTCGTACAGGGCTTCCGCCTGCGCCAGGTCGAACGTCATCGGCTTATCACAGATGACATTGAAACCCTCGTCGAGTGCCGCTTTGGCGATCGGGAAATGCGTATGGTTGGGAGTGGCGATTGTGATGAAGTCGACCCGCTTATCGGCAGAGAGCGCCTTTTCGCCAGCGATCAGTTCTGCAACCGAACCGTAGGCCCGATCGGGTTGAATATCGTAATCGGGAGCCGAAGCCCTGGCCTTGGCCGGGTCAGAAGAGAGGGCGCCGGCGACAAGGGTGGCCCGGTTATCGAGCACAGCGGCCGTCGCGTGGACGCGTCCGATGAACGCTCCCTGTCCTCCCCCGACGAGAGCCATCCGCAATTTCCGGTTCAGTATGCCGTTGGTCGCCATGCTGCGTATCTCCTGATGTGAGAATTCCTTGAAATCCCGAACGGCCGCCCGGTCGATGTGAGTTTCCGAGAGAATACTGTCGAAGATGATCAAAAACAACCGATATTTTCCGGGCGATTCCAGAGAAACTGGGGCTAGCCCTCGAACTGTGAAAT
>JAYTRB010000642.1:0-3073 GCA_043746425.1 Planctomycetia bacterium | reverse complement strand
CAATTCGTCGGATTTACCCAGTTTGACAATGCGCGCAGCGTGAGATCAATTCGACGGATAGTAATACGAATCGTCTCATCTGCTGCCGCTCACAGTATAAGATTCCTCACGCTGTCAATTGCGTGCAGCCGCAGTCATTGAAAATCTCCTTGCTGCTGATACGACAGACAAACAAAGAACTCTTATTTGCGTGCATTCGCGTTTATTCGCGGCACCCTCCCGTTCTTCAACCCATCCGCCCCGCCGCTTTCCCGCATCGAGAAGGTGAATCGCTCGAGATTTCCCATGAACTGCCTGCCTGCACTCGTCTTTTGGCCGTTGTGGGCGTGGGCCTGTCTCTCGATTGCCGCAGACGGCGAAAACGACGAATCAGGAGTGGGCCGCGCGGCGCAGCCGGTCGTTCAGGGCCCGGCCCAGGCCGACCTCGGGAAAGGTCTCGGCGACGATCAAATCGAGACCGGCCGCGTCCAGACGCCGTAGCGCCGCAAAAAGATTCGCTGCCGCCTCGCGCAGGTTGCCCGAGTGCGACAGAACTTCGACTGCGGCAAATCGCGAATCCGCATCCCGCGACGCTGTGTCAGCGTCGCGAAACGCCAGTATTCCAATGCGCTTCCCCAATCTCGAATCGCCGTCGTTCACGCCGGGCGTTTCAGCCGTGAGTACCAACGGCGTCCGCGGAGCATAATGCTGGGGCAGCGTTCCCGGTGAAACGAGGCCGGGGCTGGCCGACTCTGTTCCAGCGGGGCTCGGCAGATGAACCTTTCCGATCACGGCTTCGATTTCTTCCAGCGTCGTTCCGCCGGGCCTCAGCAGCAGCGGACCCTGGGGGGTCAATTGGAGGACTGTTGATTCCACGCCAATCCGGCAAGGACCGCCGTCCAGAATCAGGTCGATCAGCGGCCCCAGTTGTTCACGAACATGCTCTGCATTTGTCGGACTGATCCGCCCGAACAGGTTGGCGCTGGGAGCGGCGATGGGCAGGTCGGCCGCACGCAAAAGACCGAGCGCGACCGGATGATCGGGCATCCGCACGGCGACGGTGCTGCCGCCGGCCGTCACGAGATCGGGAACGGCCGACGTCTTGGGCAGAACGAGAGTCAACGGGCCCGGCCAGAACTGCTCGGCCAATTGTCGGGCAGGTGGGGGAAACTCAGTCGTCAATCGCTCAAGCCATTCCATCCCGGCGATGTGTACGATCAGGGGGTCGAAGCGCGGCCGGCCTTTGACCTCGAACACGCGGGCGACCGCCCGCTCGTTCAGCGCATTGGCCCCCAGGCCATATACGGTTTCTGTGGGAAAAGCCACCAGCCCGCCTTTGCGCAAGATCGCCGCGGCGCGAGAAATGTCTGCGTCATTTGTCATGATACTGGCTGCGGTCACTGATAACACTTCCCCGGAATATCCAGTGCTCGGGGTAGGGTGTGTCGAGCAAGCGCGAGCCACGGTGCGTCTGCGCACGCAGAGACGTCGTTCGTATGTGAACAGCGTGTTGCCAGCACCGAAAGCCGCTTGCGCTGACGCACCTTGGAGTTGCGCGAGCTTGACACACCCTACTCTAATAATCCGCGTTATTTGTATCGTCGCCTTTCGCTCTGCGAAAGAGTCGCAGATTTCGCGGAGCGAAGCGATTCACCCGCCGAGGGCCCGCGCCAGATGTCGCGCCGACAGCAGGCTGCTACCGCTGATTGTTCCATTCTTCCAACTGCTCGGCGCTGGCGGTCTGTGCATCGCCGGGGTTTCCCGCCAGCGGAATGGCCGGGATGGACGATGGCGGAGTGGGACCGTCGAACGCGGCCGCTTCGCCCTGCGCCGGCTGCGAATCGTCTGCTTGAGCCGCATGCCGCAAAGCGCCATGATCTCCGGTCGGGCTGCGGCGGCGGGGCGACCGATGTGCGACGATTGCTTCCGAGGATGACGGATCGGCGGCCTTTTTAGTAGCGGCCGCCGCAGCGATCTCGCGCTCGTGCTGGACTTCCGTCAGCCAGAACTGCGCCTGCTGCATGCGGGGGTTTTCCAGGATCGCCGCCGTGAATTGCTCTTCACTCGCGGCCAAGTCTCCCCGCTCGTGCAGGATCAATCCGATATTGTAATGGGCCGCCGCCGATCCGACCGAATCGACCAGGATTGGAGCGGCTCGATCAATCGCTCCGGATTTCGCCAGTGCGATCGCATAGTGAAATTGGTAGTTCTTCTCTTCCGGCGCCGCGGCTGTCGCACTCTGCAAAGTGGTTATGGCTTCGTCCCAGCGCTTCTGATTGACATAGAATTGCCCCAGCGCGTCGAGCGTGCGACCCGACCGCGGTTCGATCCGGATCGCCTTCTTCAGGCCCGCTTCGGCGTCGGACGTGCGTCCGGCCAACTCGTCCAGCCGGGCCAGCCCGATAATCGCATCCACTGACCGGGTGTCGGTGGCCAGCACTTTTTCGTACGAGCGGCGGGCCTCGTCCCGGTCGCCTTGCCGCTCCTGCAAGACGGCAAATGCCAGTTGCGATTTGGGAGTAGGTGTCGTGTCGACTTTTTTCTTGGACTTGGGCTTGGCTGCGACTTCGCGAGAAGCCGGTTCGCCATATTTTCCAGATCCGCCCGATTTGAACGAACCGCCCGCAGTCGTTTCCGTCGTGACGCAACCTGCGGCGATGCCGCACAGGCAAATGAGCACTGGCATTCTTAACGAGAGCAGGCAGGAAAGCATACGAACACAATCCCTGCGACGCCCGGCTCCGCAGGAGCGCAGCCGACGGCAACGCACTAGAAAGAAGACCGGGCAGAATCGCCGGTCGATGTGAAACGCGAAGGGAACGCACCGGCAAAACCAGCGAGGGCCGTGCCGGCCGGAATTTGGGCCGCTTCAAAGCTGGCAGAAGAACTTGAGAGCCGCTTCTGCGATCAGATTTTCGGTCAACGCAACCTCCTGATTTCGGAATCGGCAGATTGACTGGACAATCTCCAGCAAATCTCGGGGATCCGAAGACCTTGGCGGTTTTCCCTTATCGTAATATGCCGAGTACAGGTAGTTCAGGGCGCCTTGGTTGAATGGGATGGATCTCTGGCGGCATGCCAGTTGAAAAATCTC
>JAYTRB010000641.1:0-2828 GCA_043746425.1 Planctomycetia bacterium | reverse complement strand
TCGTCGGCGATATCAGGCGGCCAAGTCATAGAACTCCGGCGAGCCGGGGGCATCATGCCCCGGATTCAAGCGTCAAATGTCGAATGTTAAATGTCGAATCAAATCGGCAATGTCACGGCGGCTCCACTTACTCTCTCACGAATACTGCAACGCGCCACCCAGAACTCCCTGAACTCCGGTGGCGAACGACATCCATTCCTGCTTCCGGGCCTCGAGCGCTTTCTGACCCGTCAGCGTGAGCTTATAATATTTACGACGGCGGCCATCGATCTCGCGCCACAGCGACGAGAGCAGATTCTGCCGCTCCAGCCGATGCAGTGCGGGGTAGAGGCTTCCTTCCTTCAATTCGAAATAGCCGCGCGATCGGTTGCAAACCGTTTGTGCAATTTCATAACCGTACGTCGGCGCGTTCGAGACAACTTCGAGGATTAGCATTTCGACAGTTCCCCAGAGCAATCGCGAGTCCATACTGAGCACCTCTTTGGATAGACGAGCTATGTATCTCGATAGCATAGCGGGGCTATGCATTAGCGTCAATTGAAAAACGAGAACAAAATGTTCTTCGCGACGCGGGCTGCTGACTTGCACGGCTTGCCGGCCTTCCATTGGACACCACCGGAGCCGTTCGTCAAAATAGCGGGGCTGAGTTTCAGCGCGCAAATGGCTCTTGTCGCATTTTCGTTTTTTCCGATTTGAATTTTTGATCAATTCGGGTTTTTTCGGGTTTTAATGTTCGCATGACCTCCTGACCCAAAGCGGGTGATTCCTTATGACCCAGCTCTTACACACCGCCTGCCATGCCTGGCACGTGGCCCATGGCGGCAGAATGGTTGATTTCGCCGGGTGGGACATGCCCGTCCAGTACAGTGCCATCGTTCCAGAACATCACGCCGTTCGCCGCGCCGCGGGATTGTTCGACATTGCCCACATGGGTCGGCTCATGTTTACCGGGCCAGATGCGGCGAAATTCCTCAATTACCTGGTCACGAACGACGTCGCGAGCCTCGAAGTGGGGCAGATCAAGTACGCGCTCATGACGAATGAGCAGGGAGGAATTCTCGATGACGTCTTGGTGTATCGCTTGGCCGACCGGCTGATGTTGGTGGTAAATGCGTCGAACCGGCTGAAAATTCTGGCATCGATCGCGCAGCATCAAACGGGCTTCAACGTGACGGTTCAGGATCAGACGGCTGAACAGTTCATGCTGGCGCTGCAAGGACCCCTGGCATTGTCGATCTTGCAGCCTTTGGTCGATGTCGATCTGGCCCAGATCAAATACTACTTCGGAACGCCTGCGAATCTTCTGGGTCAGGCCGGGTTTGTGAGCCGCACCGGGTATACCGGCGAAGACGGCTTTGAGGTCATCGTTCATGCGGCCCACGCACTCACCTTGTGGGAGGCACTATTCGCGGCGGGGACGCCCCAGGGACTTCTCCCGGCTGGATTGGGTTGCCGCGATACGCTGCGCCTCGAAGCAGGCATGCCCCTCTATGGACACGAGTTGAACGAAACCATCGACCCATTGACTGCTGGCCTGGCGTTTGGAGTGCGGCTCGACGCCGGGGAATTCGTAGGTCGCGCGGCACTTGTCGCAGCCAAAGACAATGCCCATCGACTGCGGCGTGTGGGACTCGAATTGTGCGGCAAACGAATTGCGCGCGAGGGGGCGCTCGTTTTCGCTGGCGAGCAACAGGTGGGCCGTGTCACCTCGGGTACGTTTTCGCCGACGCTCGAAAAGTCGATCGCAATGGCCTACGTGCCCGCCGCGCACGCGGCGGCAGGTACGGCGCTGGCAATCGAAATCCGCGGTCAACGGGAATCGGCCAACGTCGTGAAACTGCCATTTTACAAACGCAAGAATTCGACCGTCTGACCGGTGCAGCGGTCGAAAACCGCCTCGGCTGCCGTAATCGCACCCGATCTGAACCGAGCGCTTGAACGATGGAACCATCAGAATCAATGCGCCCCAATTTTGCAAACTTTACAATTTTCAGTTTCAGGAATGGCGATGAGCCACGCGGCGGATCGGTCTTGGTGCTCTGTGCCGCATGCCGATATAATTTTATAGCGGTCGGTCTGACGGCCCGTTCAGTGGGTCGGGCTGTCAAGCACCGTTAAGAGACGGATGCCACGATTTGACGCGGCGGCGACACAAGGAAGTGCAATCATGACGAACTCTCGAAACGCGATACTCCTGGCAGCGCTGGGTCTGATTCTGAGCGGCTGCCGAAACATGAACAACACTGAATCAGGGACATTGGTCGGAACTGGGCTCGGCGCCACCGCCGGCGCCCTGATCGGCAACGTTTCGGGTCATGCAGGGGGCGGCGCGCTCATCGGCGCTGCCGCAGGCGCGCTGACGGGGGCTCTCGCCGGCAATGCCGAAGATGCACGTGAAGAACGTGACGAAGCGGTGGCTCACGCGCAATACGCGAATGCACGATCGCATGCATTGGCCGAAGCCGTGACTGCCTCTGACGTCATTACGATGTCGCGCAGCGGAGTTGGCGATGACGTGATCGTCAACTCCATACGGACGCGCGGCTGCCGGTGGAATAGTTCTCCCGACAACGTGATCGCCCTCAAACAATACGGAGTCAGCGACCGCGTCATCGAGACGATGCAGAACACGGGCCTGCGGCCTGTCGTCGCCGTTCCCCGCGCCGGTGTCTATGGCCCGGCCCCGCCACCGGTCGTCGTCGTCGAGCCCGGCTATTACGGCCCACGCCCCTACTGGGGGCCCCGTCCGTACTATTACGGCCGACCCTACTATCGGCGCTGGTAAGCTGCCTGGCCGGACGACGATGGGCCGACGGCTACGCGGCTCG
>JAYTRB010000640.1:0-1511 GCA_043746425.1 Planctomycetia bacterium | reverse complement strand
GAGGCGTCGGCGAGGCAACCGAAGAAGCCAGCTGAATGGCACGCTCCAGCCCCAGCCGAGCCGTTTCGTTCGCAGGATCTAGTGCCTCAGCCTGTTCGTACCACCATACTCCCTCGACGAAGCGGTCGACTTCGACCATCAGCCGGGCGGCTTCCAGAACGATCGGGAGGAGGGCGCCTGTCTGGCGTCGGTCGCGACGAGGAATTCGCAAAACCTCACGTTGCAGTTTGTCCAGCAGCTCGGCGCGCTTCAAGTGCCGGGTGCCTTCCTCCTGCCGCCCCAGGCGCGAGAGAGCCGTTCCGAGCTGGTATCGCGCGGCAAGGTTCTCAGGATCGCGGGTGGCCACCTCGAGCAATGCGCCCGCCGCATTCTGCCAGTTCCCCGACTCAAACCAGTAGCGGCCGACACTCTGCCACATCGACACGTGCGATGTGCCCCGCAGTGGAACTCGACCGAGAAGTTCTTGAACAGAGGTGATGTCATGTCGGTCCAGCAGCATTTCGCTCTGCAGCGCCGAAATCCGCTCGTCGGAAGAAAACTGCTCTTGCAGGCGGCCGAGTAGCGCCAGCGCATCTGCCGTGCGATCGCCAGACATAAAAAAGCGGGCTAAAGCCAGTCCACTTGTCAGGTCGCCGGGATCAGCGGCGAGAAAACCCTGCATGAGCTTTACCCCGTCGTCGATCGGCGTGACGCGTTCGCCGGCCACTGCGTACATCACCAGCTCATCAATTTTCCAGGGTCGAATTCGACCGATGGAATTCAACGTCTCGCGAATCGAATTCCGGCGCATTTGCGCCACATAGAGTTCAAGTAAACGTTCGTGCGGGGGCAGATAGTCCGGATTTCGAACAATGGCCTCGACGAGATTTTTTTCCGCTTCCCGTGCCAGGTGTTTCTCCAGAAGCAGGGTGCCTTGAAAGTACCGCGCCATCGCCGCGGTTCGCGAGGGTTCATTCGGAACGGCCGCCCAGTGCCGCAAGGCGTCATCCAGATTCCCGGCGTCCCGTTCGAGCTGTCCTCGATAGAGAAGCGCCATGCCGTGGGATGGATTACGCCGCAAGATCTCGTCCAGTTTGTAGACGGCGACGGCGGTGTTGTTGCGATCGAGCGCGATACGGGCTTCCCTCAACAACTGCTCGGTGCCGGGCCGCCCCATCCGCCAGACGAAGACTGCAGAACCGGCAGCGATGAGCGCCGCGGCCAAGACCGCGAAGCCGACTCGCGATCGGCGCAGAGGGGCAAAAGTTCCAGAACGATTCACTGGTTCAGTTCTCCTCGTGGTCGTGCGTGTCAAGCATTCCTTTAAGGTACTTGGCCGGCTCTGGGTCATCAGGAGCCAGCCGCACCGCGATGCGTACATGCGTCAATGCAGAGTCGATATCGTGCAGATCGCGTAAGGCAAGGGCCAGCGCCAGGTGTGCTGGCGCCAGACCTGGGTCGGCCGAAACAGCACGCCGCAGCGTGTCGACAGCCTCGGCCGACTCCCCCCGCTCGCGGAGCATTAACCCCAG
>JAYTRB010000639.1:0-4304 GCA_043746425.1 Planctomycetia bacterium | reverse complement strand
ACGTCGTATGCGGCCATTTCGCATCTGCTCGAAGAGGCTGGTCAGCAATTGGTCGACGCCGACGTCGTCCGCAGCCTGCTCAACGTTGTTTCGATGTTTCCGATCGGCAGCTACGTCACGCTGACTGACGGCAGCAAGGCCCGCGTTCTGCGCAGCGGTGGCGACAATTTCGCCGCGCCCGTCGTGCAGATCGTGCAGACCTCTAAAGGCGAACCAGTGGAAAGCCAGGGAATCATCACCGATCTCTCGCAGGCTAAGCAGAAGATCGTCAAAGCGCTCGCCACACCGGGCCGGCAGGAAGTGGGCCGTACGGCCGCCGACCCGTACGGGTACCGGGAATAGAGCGAAGCCTTAACGCCGGCCAGGCAACTGCCGTGTTAATCTGTAATGTCTGCGCCTGAAAATCTTGCCATGCGGATTATTCGTAGCCGATAAGGGATAACGGGCGTGGCCCTTGTGCCAGCTCAAATCACGGCGAATTGCTAACCCGCCAGCCCGTTCTGATCCCGCATCCTACCTGTTCCGGAGGCGAATATGCCGCTGCTCCGACATGCCGGGAGCTGCGCGAAAGCTGGCTGGCTTTGCGCTGCCCTCATGGCTGGCTGTGCCTCTGCCTCAAAGCAGACACCGGTCGCAATGCTTCCCCCTTCACCGCCTGCTGCGAGATTGGCTGAGACTTTGCAACCAGCCAGCTCTTCGACGAATCACGGCTCTCCGCGGGCTCGGTCGCCCGAGTTCACGGTCGTCAATTTCGAAGAACCGGCAGCGGGGGTCGACTCGTCGGCAGGCGATGGCGAAGAATTGTTCTCGGGGCAGGCCGAGCTCGCACTCCCCGCCTTAGTCAGTGCGATCCAACAGCGAAATCAGTCGTTGCAGGCTGTCCTCGCAGCGTGGGGGGCCGCGGTCGAACGCTTTCCGCAGGTTGTTGCGCTCGAAGACCCGACGTTGCAGACGATGTTCGCCCCGGCTTCGTTTTCGTCGTCAACAATTCAATCGTCGTATATCCTGGGAATTGCACAAAAGCTGCCGTGGTCGGGTAAGCGAGAATTGCGGGGGCAGGTCGCACAGTGGCAGGCCATTGCGGCGTCGCTCGACTACGACGAAGCGCAGCTTCGTCTTGCCGAAACGGCGCGGCTGGCATACTACGAATTCTACTACGTCCATCGCCAATTGGAGATCAATGACGCGGGCCTCGCGGCCGTGCAGTCGTTTCGCGATACTGCGAATTCGAAGTTCATAGCCAGCCAGGTCACGCAACAGGATGTGCTTCAGGCCGACGTCGAATTGGCTCAGCTGGAACAGCGCCGCGTCGAAATCGACCAGGCGCGACAGGTCGCCATCGCGCGAATCAACACCCTGCTGCACCGCGAGCCCCAGCTGCACCTCCCTCCGCCACCCGTACAGATCGAGATTTCAGGCGCCTTGCCCGATGTTGACGCCTTGCGCGCCATTGCGGTTGAGAAGCGTCCTGACCTGGCAGCGATGGGTGCGCGGCTGGGCGCCGAGCAGAACGAGCTGAGTCTGATGTACAAAGATTACTATCCCGATTTCGAGCTGATGGGGAAGTACGACACATTCTGGACCGACCCGGCTCAGCGGGCGCAGGTGGCGATGAATCTCAACATCCCCCTGAATCAAAACCGCCGTCAGGCGGCGGTTCGCGAGGCGACATTTCGTGTCAACAAGATGCAAGCCGAGTACAACCAGCAGCTCGACACCGTACGCAGCGAAGTGCAGGTCGCCGGGGCGCGGCTTTCTGCCAGTCGCCGCACACTCGACCTGTATATCAATAAACTGCTGCCAGCTACGCAGGCCAATGTGGCCGCGGCTACCAGCGGTTACGAAGCCGGCACAGTCGACTTTCTGCGGCTGATCCAGGCGCAACGCGAGTTCATCGAGCTGAACGACAAATACCAGATGGCGATTGTCGAGTATTTGCGCAACCGGGCTGAACTCGACCGCGTCGTGGGTGCCGCGTGGTGATCGCGTAAAGGCTTCGGCTGCTTTCACGCAACCGGGGCCCTCTCCAGCACGGTCGATTCAATTTGGCGCCGGCAGGCGGTATTCTCATCGCCAGTGCCTGACCGCGAATCCCAAATGGAGCACGGCGATGAAAACTGCATTTCATTTTCTGTCAGTCGTTTCGCTAATCGTCTTGCCTGGTTTTGCCGCACGAGAATCGGCCGACGCGGCCGAGAAGGATGACCCCTTTCGCCCGCCGGCGATTACCACGCAGGAAGTGCCCGCCGTCCCGGCCGACTTGATGGAACGTCTGCGACAGTACCAGAGCGTGCGCAGCGCTGCCTTTCGCGGATGGTCGCCCGACGGCAAGGGAATTCTGATCGCCACGCGGTTTGGCGACACGACGCAATTGCATCGCGTCTACGAACCAGGGGGGCGGCGCGAGCAGGTGACATTCTTTAATGAGCCCGCCGACGGGAGCTTTATTCCTGAAGCCACCGACGGAGGCCTGTTGGTGGTGATGAGCGCCGGCGGCAGCGAAACCAATCAGATCTACTTTCTCGACCGAACGACCGGGCGGTCGCAGATGATTACCGACGGCAAATCGCGGAACGTGCAAGGCCCGGTCTTTCATGACGGCAGCCAGATGATCATTCAAAGCAACCGCCGCAACCCCCGTGACACTGATTTGTACACGGCCGATCCTCGAAAACCCGACTCGCTTAAACTGCTGATGCAGGTCGATTCAGAGCAATGGAGTGCCCAGGACTGGTCGCGCGACGGGTCGAAGTTATTGCTCAACCGGTATGTCTCGATCAACGAAACGTACCCGGCACTGCTTGATGTCGCCACGGTGAAGAAGACGCCACTGCCGATTCCTGGAGAAGGCCCGGCAGCCTTTGGCTCGCTGAAATTCTCTTCCGACGGCAAATCAGTGTGGCTGGCGACTGACGCACGCAGCGAATTCAAGGAACTGGCCCGGCTCGACCTGGCGACTATGAAATACACCTGGCTGACGCCCGAAATTCCGTGGGACGTCGATTCGATCGAAGTCGACCCGCAGTCGGGGCGCGTGGCGTTTACCGTCAATGAGAATGGAGCAAACAGCCTGTACCTGGTCGAAAACGACCACCCCCGGCGTATCGACCTGCCGCTGGGCCAGGTCGGTTCGCTCGAATTCTCTCCTGACGGGAAGCAGCTGGGTTTCAGCCTGGCTCGCCCCGATGCGCCCGCCGATGCGTATTCAATTTCACTCGCTGGCGGGCAGGTGACCCGCTGGACCTACAGCGAGGTCGGGGGCTTGAACGCCGCGACGTTTCTGACGGCGTCGCGACTGCAATTTCCCAGCTTCGACGGGCAAGAGATTCCGGCGTATTACTTCAAGCCCCGTATGGCGACAAAAGACCGACCGGTAGGTGTGCTCATCAATATTCACGGCGGCCCCGAAGGGCAGTACCGCCCGTTTTTCAACGGGACCGAACAGTTCTACCTCAACGAGCTGGGAATGGCGGTCATTCATCCCAATGTCCGCGGATCGAGCGGCTTTGGCAAGACGTATCTTAAGCTCGACAACGCCGACAAGCGCGAAGACAGCGTTCGCGACATTGGCAGCCTGCTCGACTGGATTGCCAAACAGCCCGAGCTCGACGCATCGCGGGTCGTCGTCATGGGGGGCTCATACGGCGGATTCATGGTGCTGGCATCGCTCACCCACTACAGCGACCGCATCAAGGCCGGAGTCGACATTGTCGGCATTGCCAGCTTTCGGTCGTTCCTGAAGAACACCAGCTCTTACCGGCAGGATTTGCGACGGGCCGAATACGGCGACGAACGCGATCCGAAAATGCAGGAATTCTTTGAGCGGATCGATCCCTTGAGCAACGTCGCCCGTATCAATTCAGCGCTGCTGGTGGCCCACGGCCGCAACGATCCGCGCGTTCCCTTTTCAGAGGCCGAACAGATCGCCCAATCGGTACACGCCCGCGGCCGACCCGTCTGGACAGTCTACGCCGACAACGAGGGGCATGGCTTTGCGAAAAAGGCCAATCGCGACTATTTGACGGCGGTCGTTGTGCTGTTCTTCCAGGAGGCGCTCGACCACGCTGCAAAAAAGCCGACCGACAGTAAGAAACAGCCGTAATACTCGGCAAACAGCGTCTTCGGTTGCCGCAGCAACGCCCGATTCTATGATCTGCCCGATCGGCTGCGATTGCCCTCGGCGCCTCGACCGTTCTGCCGGTAAGAGTGAACCGTGATTAAGACATGTTGAGATAACGACAGGGCTGAGTCGCCCGCGTTACAGTGTATTGAGATACGCCAGCAGCGCTTCCAGATCGGCGGCG
>JAYTRB010000638.1:0-18342 GCA_043746425.1 Planctomycetia bacterium | reverse complement strand
TCGGGGAGCGACGCCGTAATGCTTTCGCCATTCTCTTCGGTAATCAGGTAAGGTCCGAACTTGCCGATTCGAATTCTGGCGGTCAGCCCTTCGAGTTCGACCGTGCATGCCTCGCGCGGGTCAATGCTCTCTTCGTGCGATTTGACCTGCTCATCGAGACCGAGCTGCCCCAGGTAGAACTGCCTGAGATAGGGCGTGGCCTGCGTCTGCCCGGCGGCGATGTCATCGAGCGTCTGTTCCATCCCGGCGGTGAACTGCTCGTCGACCAGTTGCGGGAAATTCTTCTCAAGCAGCCGCGTGACGGCCATGGCGGTGAAGGTGGGCCGCAGCTGGGTACCCGCCTTGACGACGTATCCGCGATCTTGAATCGTGCTGATGATCGAGGCGTACGTGCTGGGGCGACCGATGCCGTTGGCTTCGAGGGCGCGAATCAGCGTGGCTTCGGTGAAGCGGGCCGGGGGCTGCGTTTCATGGGCGATGGCTTCCAGATCGCGGCAGGCCAGCATGTCTCCCTGGCTGAGAGAAGGCAGCGCCGCTTCCTGGTCGTCAAGGGCCGCCTCGGGGTCATCGACCCCTTCGACATACGCCCGGAAGAAGCCCGGAAACTCAATGTGCCGACCGGTGGCGCGGAATTCGGCCTCGGCAGCGGTAATGGTCGCGGTTTGAAAGCGAAGGCGGGCCTCGGCCATCTGGGTGGCGACGGTGCGCTTCCAGATGAGTGAATAGAGCGCCAGTTCGCGCCCCGAGAGATTCAATTCTTCGCCGGTCTTCATCTCTGTGCCGGCTGGCCGAATGGCTTCGTGGGCCTCTTGGGCCCCTTTGGTTTTGGTCTCGAACGTGCGCACCCCGTCAGAGAGATAGTCGTCGCCGTAGCGATCTTTGATCGTGCCGCGCGCCGCGAGAATCGCCTCCTGCGACAGCGACACCGAGTCGGTACGCATGTAAGTGATGTTTCCATCCTCATACAACCGCTGGGCAACCTGCATAGTCTCGCGGGCAGACATTCCCAGTTTGCGATTGGCTTCTTGTTGCAGGGTGCTGGTAGTAAAGGGGGGAGACGGCTTGCGCACCTGCTGCCGCTCTTCGAGATTCGTGACCTGCCACGGGGTGCCGCGCAGCTTTTCGCGCAGAGCCTGGGCCGTTTGCTCGTCGATGAGCAATACCTCAGTCCCCGGTTTGAGTTTGCCGGTGGTCTCGTCAAAATCCTTTCCGGTGGCGATGCGCTTGCCCGCCAAAGTGTGAAGCTGTGCGTCGAATCGGCCCGCTGCAGCGCCGTTCTGGGAAGCCGTTTCGAGGGCCACTTTCAGATCCCAAAACGTCCCCGTGCGAAAGGCACGCCGTTCGAGTTCGCGCAGAACGATCAACCGTACGGCGACCGACTGTACCCTTCCGGCAGATAATTTGGGGGCAACCTTTTTCCACAACAACGGACTCAGGCGATAGCCGTACAGGCGGTCGAGCACCCTCCGTGTTTCCTGTGCCGCCACGAGATTCTGATCGAGCTGTCGGGGGGAGGCAATGGCCCTGGAAATTGCCTCTTTGGTGATTTCGGAGAAGACCATGCGCTTGACTGGCACCTTGGGTTTCAAGATTTCAGTCAAATGCCAGCCGATGCTTTCGCCCTCGCGGTCTTCGTCAGTCGCCAGAATGAGTTCGTCGGCGTCTTTTAGGGCCGCTTTGAGCTCGTTGATGATTTTCTTTTTTTCTTTGGGAATCACGTACAAGGGGTCAAAATCGGCCTCGACATTGACCCCCAGAGTGGCCCACGGCAGCTTTTTGACCTCCAGGGGAATATCGGCGGCCCTCGCCGGAAGATCGCGAACATGGCCCATGCTGGCCAGAACTTTGAAATCGCGTCCCAGAAAACTATTTATTTTTTTGGCTTTGGCAGGAGATTCTACGATCACCAGCCCTTTGAGTCTGCTCTTTTTAGCCACTGGGCTGTTGCTCCGCGGATTGAGGGCTGCGATAAATCCGGTTCATCCGGGGAAAATTATACCTGCATTTTCGCAGATTCCGGCCGCGTCACCCCGGTATATTTGGCGAGATTTCGCGGAATCGGCGAAATCGTTTGGCCTTGCCACACTGGGGAACGCGGCTAAAATCGGCCTTGGGTCGGAAGACGATACACGTCCTCCGTCGAAAATCCATAATTCATCTTTCTGCAATCTGTCAAGGGTGTTCTCCCGGTGCGAGCCGTGCCGAGGGGGCCCAGGATGGCCTCTTGGCCGTCCTGCTGGGGCGCTGTAGCGTACTGTTCGAGCGTGGTTTTTGCGCTCTGCCGGCGCTCGGCCTCGGTTTGAATCTGCAGAACGAAAGGTTTGTGTGCATGCAATCGCCGTTTAAGATTTTTCGTAAACATCAGCGAGTCGTACTGGCCGCGCTGACGCTGATGGCCATGATCGCTTTCGGGCTCGGCGATACGCTGATGAAATGGGGGCGGGTCGGCGGCTCGCAGCCGGGAACGAAGAATGTCGTCGAAACGAACATCGGCAATCTGTCGCAGGCTGAAATGCAGCGGATGGTAATGAATCGTCGCGCCGTGCATCGTTTCATCGGGGTGGCGTTCCAGAAATCGCATCCCGAACTCGAGAAGAATCAATTCGGCCAGTACTTTGTGCAGTCAATGATTCGCCGCTATGGGTTCGGTGGAACGTCGCAGATTGAGCTGCTGTATACCTGGCTGCATCGTCACGAGGCCCGCAAAATGGGCATTGTCGTATCTGACAAGCAGATCGAAGACTATATCGACCGGTTCACCGAGCGCAAGCTGTCGACACGATTGTTCAAAGAGATCGTCGATGACATGCGGCTGGGCCCCAAAGAGTTGTTTGATATCTTCCGTGAAGAGTTGCAGGCCGATATCGCCATGAGGATGAAGGCTCCGTTTGGACTGCCCTCCCCCGAAAAATACTGGGAATATTACCAGCAACTCAATACGCGTGAAGAAATCGAAGTGGCGACGGTGCCGGTCAAAGATTTCACCGACGAGGTGGCGGACCCCACAGAGAAAGAGATCGCCGCGCTATTTGAAAAGGGCAAGAACGACTTCGAGCAGGCAGGCGACGGGGAATTCAAGCCCGGATTCCGTCAGCCGCGCAAGGTGAAGTTGCATTATCTGACGCTGAGCGCCACCGCCATTGACGACAAACTGGCGGCTTTGGGCCCTGTCTCTGAAAAGGAGATCGACGAATACTACGAACGCAATAAGGACAAAGATTCTCGCTTACACGAAGTCGAACAGCCGGCCCGCGATGAAGCGCCGATTGAACCTCCGTTCGCTCCCGAAAAGGGACCGACGTTCGATTCGGAACCGGGCGACAAGCCGCAAGACAAATCTGAGGGACAACCGGAGACGCCCGCCGCCGCTCCCAAAACGAAGGCCGAAAAACCTGAGTCGAAAGACGAAACGCCAGAGCCGCAAGACGACAAACCCGAAAGCAAGTCGCCCCCGGAGAAAGGCGCCGAAAAGGAATCGGGGTGCTCGGCCGCCAGCGTTCTTGAAGACGATGCCCAGGAACCAGCGCCAGCCAAGACCGACAAATCCGACGCGGCCGAAGAAGATCTGAAAAAGCCCGAGCTCAAGACGACAGCGGATGACGGCGCTGACGACAAGCCGAACGACAAGAAGGATTCGAAACAGGCTGACGATGCCGGCGCAACGCCAGAAAGAGACAACGCGGATGCCGACAAGTCTGCGGGCGACGAATCGAAAAAGCCCGGCGATAAGGCCGCCAATGACAAAGCTGACTCTGCCGACGACCTATTGCCGAAAATCGGAAAAGGCGTAAAGAAGTTTGCCGCGGCCCCCAAGATCAAATACAAGCCGCTCGACGACAACCTGCGAGATTTGATCCGCGAGTCGGTGATCCAGGAACGGCGACAAAAGATCATGAAGGAGCAGTCGGCCAAAGCACTTGCGGCGCTGCGCGACGTGGGGCTGAAATTCGCGACCTCGGCCGACATCAAGTTGACCGAACCGAATTCCGATGAACTTAAGCGACTCGAACAAATGTCGCAAGAGGCGTTTCGTCAGATCGCCGATGATCTGGGGATGAGGTTCGACAAGACCGGTCTGGTATCGCAACAGGAATTGAGCGAGATTCCGGGGTTGGGCAAAGCCGTCGAGGTGGGCGCCAACGATTCTCCACGGGTCGATCCGACGACGATTATTGAACAGGCATTTGGTAGTGAAGCGTTGTGCCGGGTGCTGGAATCTGAAACGCTCGACGGCAATAAGTACGTGTGGTGGAAAGTTCTCGACGCGCCCGCTCATGTTCCCCGACTGGATGAATTGGGCCTCCGCGACCAGGTCGTGAAAGCCTGGAAACGTCTCCAGGCTTTGCCGCTGGCCAAACAGCGGGCCGAAGAACTGGCTGCACAGGTACGCCAGGCGAACAGTCCCATGGCTGAGGTGCTGGGAGACGAAAAGATCACAAAAGACCCCAAGAGCCTTTCGGTCACGGTCGCCCGCTCGAAGGAATTCTCATTCTATCAGGATTCATCCGTCCCCAATGCCTACATGCGCAATCAGGGGCCGAGTGTCCAGCTTGGGAATCCGATCGTTGTTGAAAAGGCCGGCCGAAAATTCATGCAGGTCGTGTTCAAAGATCTTTCTGACGGGGAAGTCGGCGTAGCCTTGAATGACGACGCTTCGGTGTACTACGTCGTGAAGGTAACATCGCGCCGGCCAGCTGATCGCGACGCGTTCAAAGACGCGGCAATCTTCGGACAATCCTCCCCTTACGGAGAATTGGCCCAGATCGAACTGGGAACCGTGATGCGTGCGTACTATCGACGAATCGACGAAAAGTATGCCGTCAAATGGAACGATCTGTCGGCCTATGAAATGGGCCCGATGGGAGACGACGACTGAGTGAAAATCCGAAAAGATCAAACTGCAAATCGCAGAATGGGCTTGAATGTCAAAACTGACTCTGCTGGAACCAAGTGAGCGGCCATGGAGGGCAGTGGTGGGACCGCGCTGGCTTACACGACGAAAAATATTTTGGAACCAATTTTCTCACGGATTTTACGCAAATTGCCACCTGCCTTGATTAAAACGGTCTGCATTCCGTTTGCAGGTTGAGTCGGTCGCGCGCCGTTGGCTGCCGCTCGTTTAACGATGATTCGCGTAAATTAGTGAGAATTAGTGTTCTTTCCTTTTCGTCCTTTTCGAATTCCACTGATCGAGATTTCCATGATCAATGAAAACGATTATCGCCAACGGCAGGCTGTGTTTGATATTTAAAGCACGCTCGCAGATCGTCTCTGCGTCGGTGGCTTTCGGTGGAAGCAATTCCTCCTCATCAATTTGCACGAAAAAAAAGATTTTTAGAACACTAATTCACACTAATTTACGCAAATCATCGTCAGGAAAACGGCATTCAACGGCGCGAGACCAAATCGATCTGCAAACCTGCAAACGGAATGCCCAAGGCCAAGGGCGACATGAAGCCGATTAAGACATTCGGTCGGCTCACATGACGTCCATCGAACAGCTCAGCCCCCCCGCGGCCGGCACATAAGTCTGCCTGACGTAGTCCATGACCATGCGGTCGGCATTGAACCGCCAGCCGAGTGTGCGAACGGCGCGTTTCATGCGTTTGATCCAGGCTTGGGGCAGGTCGTCCTGATCACGCTCATAAAACAGGGGAATCACCTCGCCGGTCAGTACCGCCGCCAGACTCTTTGCGTCGCGATCGTCTTGAATTTCTTGATTAACGTGTGTGTGTCCCGTGCCGATGCCGAACCCGTTCGACCCATCGTAGGCTTCGGCCCACCAGCCGTCGAGAATTGAACAATTAAGGACGCCATTGAGCACGACCTTCTGACCGCTGGTTCCCGACGCCTCCAGCGGCCGACGGGGGTTGTTCAGCCACACATCGACCCCTTGCACCAGGTGCCGCGCCAGGTTGATGTCGTAATCTTCGAGAAACACGATGCGCCCGAAAAATGCATCTTGCTGTGAAAATTTGTAGATTCGCTGCAAGATGGCCTTTCCCGGTTCGTCCGCCGGATGCGACTTGCCGGCGAAAATGAACTGCACCGGCCGCTCGCTGTTGGTGATGAGCCTTTCGAGCAACGCCAGGTCGCGGGAGATGAGATCGGCCCGCTTGTAAGGGGCGAACCGCCGCGCGAAGCCGATGGTCAGCACTCGCGGATCGAGCGCCGTCGAAAGCTGCTGGATGACGGCATCTGATGCTTCGCGGCGACGGGCCTGCTTGACCAGCCGGTTGCGGGCGTAGGTGATCAGCCGGCTCTTGAGCGTTTGATGTGTTTCCCACAATTCGCCCGGCGAAAGGTGTTCGATGGGGGCCCATACTTCAGGTTCACCGGTGCGCAGATACCAGTTGAGAGGGAGCACGCGGTCGTACAGCGTGCGGATCTGCGCCGCCAGCCAGGTCGGCACGTGAATACCGTTCGTGATGTGCCCTATCGGAATCTCTTCTTCGCTGCGCCAGGGCCACAGATTGGCCCACATCCGACGGCTGACGACGCCGTGCAGGCTCGAGACGGCATTCGCCCGACGGCAGAGCTTGAACGCCAGAACCGTCATGCAGAACGTTTCTTGCTGGTTCTGCGGCTCGACGCGTCCCAGACTCATCAGCGAATCGTGCGCAAGGCCCAGCTCATCGCGCTGTGGTCCCAAGTGCTCTTCAATCAGTTCGGCACTGAAGCGGTCGTGTCCGGCGGGGACAGGCGTGTGGGTCGTGAAGGCACTCATGGCTGCCGTTTCGCGCAGCGCCTCGTCGAACGACAAGTCGTCTTCTTTCATTCTCTGGCGAATAACCTCGAGCCCGGCGAACGCCGAATGCCCCTCGTTCATGTGAATCACCCCCGGCTTAATCCCTATTGCCGAAAGTGCCCGCACGCCACCGATTCCCAGAATGATCTCCTGGCGGATGCGGGTTCGCTGGTCGCCCCCGTAAAGCCGGCTGGTCAGGTGCCGGTCTTCGTCGCGATTCTCGGGGACGTCAGTGTCGAGCAGATACAGGGGAATCCTGCCGACGTTGATTTTCCACACGCGGGCGTGAATCTTTCCGCCGCGCGTATCGACGTTGATCAGCACCGGCTTTCCGTCGGGAGAAATCGCCGGTTCGATCGGCAGCTTCGAGATTCTGAGGTCGGTATATGTCTCCTGTTGCCAGCCATTTTCGTCGAGATACTGCTGAAAGTAACCCTGACCGTAAAACAACCCCACGCTCACCAGTGGAATTCCCAGATCAGAAGCGCTTTTCAGATGGTCGCCGGCGAGAACGCCCAGGCCCCCCGAATAAATCGGGAGCGACTCATGGACGCCGAATTCGGCCGAGAAATACGCCGTGGGACGATGGCCCAGCACGCCCGCGTGGGTCGCCCCCCAGGTGTCTGTCGCCTGCATATATTCCTGCCAGCGGCGATAGGCCCAATTGATGCGGGTATGCAAAACCGCTTCAGAGGCCCGCTTTTCGAGCAATTCGGGAGGATACTGTTCAAGGAGCAACACGGGATTGTGGCCGACTTCGGTCCACAGCGGCGGGTCAATTTCGCGGAAAATCTGGGTAACTTCAGGTTGCCAGCTCCACCACAGATTGTTTCCCAGTTCCTTCAGCTTTTCGTGCAGCGTCTTCTGTCGTGCCATCAGATTCCATCCCTTGAGTTACCACCAAACCGCCGGAGGCGCCGGCGGGTGTCTTGCCCGAAATATAGCGATTTGAAAGCCAAGATGCCAGCAGTTTGTGGCCGGTCGGACATTACATTTTTACTCGATGACGACTGGGATGCGAGAGGACGTAATGGGCGTGTCGTTATTCCAAACCATTTCAAAGGGGTCGGGCGGGCGGTCACTGATTTAGAGTCGCACCGCAAGTTCGGGGGGCTGATTTGCAGAATCGCCGCAAAGTTTCCGTGAGTGAGTTCGATTTCAATGAGACGGGCTTACCGGCCTCGACTCCTCTGCGATGTCTCGCCAAGGTTGACAAAAAAGACGACACGTCTTTATCTTATATGCGGTGAGTTGTATTCGGCTCCCGAGCTCGCCTGCGTCTGGTGTGTCGGGCGAATTTGCAAGGGTGGTAGATTCATTCCTGTCGATCGGGAATAATGTTTCGTTCTCCGTGGCACCTGTCATCTTCAGAGAAAGCAGCGCATGGCACCATCTGTCGCGACACAGCCGCCCCTTGAGCGGCTGAGTGAAAACGACGTTCAGGCGATTGACCAGCTCCGCGAAGTTTACGCCAGGTTGCGAAAGGAACTGGGGCGGGTCATTGTCGGACAGCAGAATGTCATTGAGCGCCTGGCGATTTGCCTGTTCGCCCGCGGGCATGCCCTGCTGATGGGAGTTCCCGGGCTGGCCAAGACGCTGCTCGTCAGCAAGCTGTCGGAAACGATGTCTCTCAAATTCAGCCGCATTCAGTTCACCCCCGACCTGATGCCGATGGACATTACCGGAACCGACATTCTGCAAGAAGGAGAAGGCGGGAAGCGCGAGTTTCAATTCATTCATGGGCCGGTCTTCGCCAACATTGTTCTGGCCGATGAAATCAACCGGGCCCCGCCAAAGACGCAGGCGGCGATGCTCGAAGCGATGCAGGAATATAAGGTGACGGTCATTGGCAAGCTCTTTCGGCTGGAGCCGCCGTTCCTGGTGCTGGCGACGCAGAACCCCGTCGAGCAGGAAGGAACCTATCCTCTTCCTGAGGCGCAGCTAGACCGCTTCATGTTTCTTATAGAGCTCGATTATCCCAGCGAGGCTGAAGAGATTCAGATTGCCCGCACAACGACCGGCGACGATCTGCCGCAGCTCAATCATCTGCTGACACCCGAAGATGTCATCCGCCATCAGCACCTCGTGCGACGCGTTCCGGTACCCGATCACATTTATTCTTACGCAGCGCGACTCGTTCGAAAAACCCGTCCGAACGACGCCACCGCGCCGGCGTGGCTGAGACCCCTGGTCGCATGGGGGGCCGGCCCGCGCGCCGTCCAGAACCTGATTCTGGGCGCCAAAGCCCGGGCGGCGCTTCTGGGGAGCTACATGGTTCGGCTTGAGGATTTGCAGGAAGTCGCCGCGCCTGTTCTTACGCATCGCGTCATCACCACGTTCACGGCGCAGTCCGAAGGAATTGACGCGCGCAAGATCGTGCGCCGGCTGCTTGAAGAAACTGCGACCGAAGAATGAACTGCGGTCTTTAAATCGCTTGGGTGATTGATCCATGTTTCCCGACCGCCGTTCCCGCAGCTTTCTCGACCCAGGCGTACTGTCGCGCCTTGCCGGGGTGCCCTTCTTCGCACGCCTGCCGATGATGGGTGCCGTCTCGGGACGGCATCCCAGTCCCCATCGCGGTTCGAGTGTCGAGTTTGCCGAGTATCGCAAGTATGTTCCTGGCGACGATCTACGGCGGCTCGACTGGCGGGCGTACGGTCGCACCGATCGGCATTACGTGAAGGAATTCGAGGCCGATACTAACTTGCGGTGCTGCCTCGTCGTCGATACGAGTGGCTCAATGGAATTCGGCTCATCGGGAATCACCAAGATAGACTTTGCGAGAAAGATCGCCGGCGCACTGGGGTATCTGGCACTGTTGCAGGGCGATGCCGTCGGGCTCTCGTGTGTCGCCAATGGAATCGTCCGCACGGTTCCGCCGCGCCGCAACCCGGCGCACTTGACGACTGTCTTCGACATGCTCGAACAAACCAAGCCGCAAAACGAAACCGGACTGGCTCCGGTGCTGCACGAATTGGCCGAAACGATTCGCCAACGCGCCTTGATCATCATCATTTCAGATTTCTTTGTCGAACCCGAGACGCTGCGCAGCTGCTTTCAGCACCTGCGGTTTCGCAAGCACGATGTGGCGGCGTTCCATCTGCTCGACAAACAGGAGCTGGAATTCAACTTTCGCCGGCCGATGCGGTTTCTCGACATGGAAGGGGGGCCGGCGGTTTTCGCCGAGCCGAATGAGATCGCCGAACGTTATTTAAAAGTGCTGGGAGAGTATCTCGAGCAGCTCAAGAAGGTCGTGCTGGAATCGGCGGTCGATTACCACCGCGTGACCCTCGACGAAGACTACGAGCGCGTGCTCATGCGATTTCTCGTCGGTCGAACGCGCTCGCAGGGGGGGCCACGATGAGCTTCCTCGATCCACTGTTGCTGGCGACCCTACCCCTCGTCGCCCTGCCGATTATCATTCATCTCATCAATCAGCGCCGCTTTCAGACAGTTCGCTGGGGGGCGATGATGTTTCTTCTGGCCGCGAACCGGTTGTCGCGTGGTTATGCCCGGCTGCGGCAGTGGCTGATCATGGCATTTCGGATGCTGGCGATTGCCGCCTTGATCTTTGCCATCGCCCGGCCGCTGGCCAGCGGCTGGCTGGGGCTCACTGCCGGGGGCCGCGCCGATACAACCATCGTCCTTTTCGACCGTTCGCCCAGCATGCAAGAGCGGGGCGCAGGCGCGGCGGGCTCGAAACTCGAAACGGGTCGTCAGAACCTTGCGCGGGCTCTGCGCACTCTCGGTTCGGCCCGCTGGGTGCTTATCGAAAGCACGAGCCACAGGCCCCACGAACTCGAAAGCCCCGACAGTCTGCTCAATTCTCCCGAGACTGAACCGGCGGGCAACTCGGCCGACATACCGGCCATGCTGCAGGCCGCGCACGATTACATACAGGCCAATAAAACCGGACGGACCGAAATCTGGATTTGCTCAGACATCCGCGAAAACGACTGGAACGCTGAAAGTGGCCGCTGGCAGACCCTGCGCGACTCATTTCTTGAGTTTCCACAGGGGGTACGGTTTCACCTGCTGGCATACCCTCAGGTGGCGGCTGGAAATATGGCAATTCGGGTGACTGACGTACGTCGGCAGGTCACGAGCGATGGCGCCGAGCTGCTTGTGTCGCTGAAATTGACGCGAGAAGGAAATGGCGATTCGCGGATTTCGCTTCCTGTCCAGTTCGAGATCGATGGCGCCCGATCTGAACAGACGATCGAAATGGACGGCGCCGAATACGAATTGAAAGATCATCGCATTCCCCTTGAGCGCAGTCATGAACGGGGTTGGGGCCGCGTTTCGATTCCGGCCGATTCAAACCTGGCCGATAATGTGTTCTTATTTGTTTTCGATAAGCCAGTGCCGCGCCTGACGATCGTCGTGGTTGACGATGCTCAGGACGCGCGGCCGCTGGAACTGGCCGCCGCGATCAGCCCCGATCCGGGCGTGCCGTGTGCTGCCGAGGTGGTCGCGGCCGACCAGTTAGGGCCTGTCGAGTGGGAACGAGTTTCACTTTTGCTATGGCAGGCGCCATTGCCTCAAGGAGATTCTGCCCGGCTCGTGCAGAGTTACGTCGAGCGGGGTGGGCAGGTGATCTTTTTCCCTCCGCGCTCTCCGGGGAATGCGGATTTCCTGGGCGTCCAGTGGGAGTCATGGACGGAATCGGCCGGTCGAGAATCGGCCGAAGGCAACGAAGCCGCAGGGATTCCCGTTGAAACCTGGCGCGGCGATCAGGATTTGCTGGCACACACGCAAAGCGGCGCCGCCTTGCCGGTTGGCCAACTTCAGGTTCGCAGATACCTCGGCCTGACGGGCGAGTTTACGGCACTGGCGAGCCTGCGCGGCGGCAAGCCTTTGCTGGCGCGAGCCACGACCAGCCGCGGCGGCGCGTATTTCTGCGCCACGACCCCCGCGCCCCGCGATTCGTCGCTCGCAACAAACGGCGTCGTGCTGTATGTCGTCGTGCAGCGGGCGCTGGCAGCCGGCGCCGCCGTTCTGGGGAACACGCGGCAGCTCGTCGCCGGCGATCCGCTCGACAGCGATCCCGCAACATGGCAGCGCATTGTCGGCCCCGCAGACGCGCTGTCGACCGAGTACGCCTTTCATAGCGGTGTGTATACCGCTGGTGAGCGGCTGTTGGCGGTCAATCGTCCCGTCGACGAAGATCAGGCGAAAGTCTTGCCCGATCACCGCGTGCAGGAACTTTTCCGCGGTCTCGACTTCGCGCGTGTCGACGATCAGGCAGGAAGCATTGGTTCACTGATCCGCGAAATCTGGAGGCTGTTTCTGGCGTCGATGATCATTGCCCTCATCGTCGAGGCCGGCCTCTGTCTGCCGAAACTCGGTCGCCCTCCCTCGGGCACCGCCAAACCGTTCCAGCCCGCAGGACCTTAAGTCAGACGCAGGTTTCTAAAATCACGAGAATGTTCGTTTTTCGAGGTGTGACATCGGGCCCAAACCTTCATCGTCGTGCTTGCCCAGCAGGGTCATCAGAAATGGGCTCACGAAGTGGAGGAAAGATGTTTCGCCTGTGGGTCAATTGAGATCGTGGCGTGCCGATCTGCATTTGGCACTCTTATTGAATTCGAAGACCAAGCCCTGGGCATTGGTCCCACAAACTCGCACAAATTCATCGACAAATGTATGCGTTTTCCAGATTCTTTGAATAGAATCGCCAGTCGTAGCGTCTTAATTCTGCCGCCGAACGCCGTTCCTGCGTGTTGAATAGCCCTATGAACCCCTTCCGATCCCTCACCTTCTTGTGGACGCCGTGGTCGCTGGCCGCGTCGGTGCTGGGCATCATCGTCGCGGCCGGCTTCTGTTTTGCGGCTTGGCGTCGGAGTGGCTATCGCAAATCGCTGGGGCTGCTCGAGTTGTTGCGGCTGGTGATCGTGTGCCTTGCGGCCGTTCTTCTCAATCAACCTGAATGGGTCAAGGAGTATCGCCCTGACGAACGAGCATCGGTGGCCGTTCTGTGGGATGCCTCACCCAGCATGGAAACCCGCGACGTGATTCCCGCGGCAACCCGCGGGTCGCAGCCGATCACGCGGCACGATGCGATCGGCCCACTGACAAACCCCGCCGCCTGGTCGAAGCTCGAAGAAAAGATGAATGTCGTTCTCGAGCCATTCTCGCCGCCGCAGCCGGGGCGCGGCAGTGACCTGTACGAACCGCTGGCCGAGGCTTCTGCAAAATACGCCAACCTTCGCGGGGTCGTGCTGGTTTCTGACGGCGATTGGAACGAAGGGGAGCCGCCAGTACAGGCGGCACTGCGGCTGCGGCTCAAGGGTATTCCCGTCTTCACAGTCGCCGTGGGAAGCCCCAACCGGCTCCCCGACATTGACCTCATCAGTCTTGATGCTCCGACATTCGGCGTGGCCGGTAAGGCGGTGCGCATTCCGTTCACGATCGAAAGCTCTTTGCCACGCGATTACACCACCACTGTGACCCTGAAAACCTCAGAAGGCGAAGAGATCTCGAAAGAGGTGAAGATCGCGCCCATGGGGCGTACCAGCGACTGGCTCTTGTGGAAGCCGAAGGTTGTGGGCGATTACACGGTGACGCTCACAATTCCTCCGCAGGGCGACGAAACGCTGACCGACAACAACCACCTCACAGCGCCGATTGCGATTCGCGAAGAAAAGCTGCGGGTGCTGGTGGTCGAATCGTACCCGCGCTGGGAATACCGGTATCTGCGAAACGCCCTGTCGCGCGATCCGGGGGTTGAGGTCTCATGTCTCTTGTTCCATCCAGGGCTCAGCAAAGTCGGGGGCGGCAATAAAGATTACATCCGGCAGTTTCCCGCGGGACTCGATGAGCTTTCGAAATTCGACGTGGTCTTTCTCGGGGATGTAGGGCTGGATGACAGCCAGTTGACGGTCGAGCAATGCCGGCTCCTCAAGGGGCTCGTCGAGCATCAGGCGAGCGGCCTGGTGTTCATGCCGGGGATGCAGGGGCGGCAATTTTCGCTGCTCGACACCGAACTGGGAGATCTGTGTCCGGTGGTCATGGATTCGTCGCAGACTTCGGGGTGGGGGTCGCGCACTCCCAGTCACTTCGAACTGACCGAACTGGGTCGCCGCAGCCTGTTGACTAAATTGGCCGACACGCAAGATGAAAATACCGAAGTCTGGGAAGGGCTCCCCGGTTTTCAGTGGCACGCGCCAGTACTCAAATCGAAGGCAGGGAGCGACGTCCTCGCCGTCCATAAAGATGCGGCGAACGAGTATGGCCGCTTGCCGTTGCTGGCAACGCGAACCTTCGGGGCCGGCAAAGTGCTGTTCATGGGAACCGACGGCGCCTGGCGGTGGCGCAAGGGGGTAGAAGACAAATACCACTACCGTTTCTGGGGTCAGGTCGTGCGGTGGATGGCCTATCAGCGCAATATGGCTAAAGGCGAGACCATGCGGCTGCATTACGTTCCCGATCAGCCCCAGATGCGGCAGACGGTGTCGCTCCATGCGACGGTGATGGAACGCGGCGGCGAACCGCTTCACCGCGGCGAAGTGACGGCCCGTATCACCGCCCCTTCGGGCAAAGGTGAAGTCGTGCGGTTCACCTCAGACGGCGACGAATGGGGGGTTTATTCCAGCCGCTTCACGCCTGCCGAGCCGGGCAAGCATCAGGTGGCCCTGTTCTGCAAGCAAACCGGCGCGGCCCTTGAAACGTCGTTTCATGTTCAGGGAGTCGCCGCCGAACGTGTGGGCCGGCCCGCGCGACCCGAAGTGCTCGAAGAGATCTCACGGGTGACTCGCGGCAAAGTCATCGATGCTGAAAAGCTGGACGAAGTCTTACGTTCGCTGGCGGAATTGCCCGATCCTCCGGCCGCACTTCACCGCGTGCAATTGTGGTGTCATCCCGCGCCGGCCGCACTGCTGGTGGCTCTCATGGGAATTTTCTGGATTGGTCGAAAAATCATTGGTCTGGTGTGATTCGTTTGTGATATAACTGCGCAGGTGTTCGGCCATTGCTTTCTCAGGAGCGAACTCATGAGTCTCGTTCAAACACAAGACCGGTTGCAATTGCCTGGCGCCCTCGAATCTCAACTCCATGAGTTCCGAAGGCGGGTGTGGTTTATCAAGATGGCTGAAGCGGGCTGTGGGGCGATCTTCGGCCTCGTGGTCGCGTTTCTGCTGATGTTCGCTCTCGACCGTGTATGGGATTCGCCTCTTTTTGTCCGAATGGGCCTGTTCGCCTTGGTTTTGTGCGGCTTTGCAGCCGTCCCGTTGGCGATGCACCGCTGGATCTGGCGCAATCGCCTGCTCGAACAACTGGCCCGTCTTCTCAGCCGCAAGCATCCGCATGTCGGCGACCAGTTGCTGGGGATTATCGAACTGGTTCGCAACGACGACGAACAGGCTCGGTCGCGTGCGCTGTGCGAAGCGGCCATTCTGCAGGTCGCACACGACGCACAGAAACGCGACTTCAGCGATGCGGTGCCACATCCCCGACATCGATTGTGGGCCGCTCTCGCAATCGTTCCCGCGCTCGCAGCGCTGGTGCTGGCGGTGCTCTGGCCGGCCGCCGCAGGCAACGCCTGGGCGCGCCTGCTCGCCCCGTGGCAAAACACCCCGCGTTTCACGTTTGCCGCCGTTGAGCCGCTCGAAAAGACGCTGGTGGTCGCTCACGGCGAACCGTTTTCGATTGCGGTGCGGCTGAACGCAAACACGACGACCCGGCCGGCTTTGGGTGTCGTTCAATTCGGCGATCAGCAGCCGGTGGCGGCGATTCTGAACGACAATGGGTACCAGTTTGAGCTCCCGGCCCAGATTGATGCCGGCCCGCTCGAAGTGCGGATTGGCGATTATTTCCAGAGCGTGCGTATTGAACCTAAGTTGCGACCCGAACTGAATTCGGTCGCGGCGGCATATACGCTTCCCGAATATCTGGGACGGCCTGGCGACCAGACGCGCGACGTGCGGGGTGGTGTTATCTCACTGGTCAAAGGGAGCCAGGCGCAATTCACGGCCATTGCCGGTCGCGACCTGAAGGAAGCTCAGGTCGATGGTCGGCCAGTCACTCCTGAGGGGGCGCGAGCCTCAACCTCCCCCATGCTGATCGACGGCCTCAGCCGGGTCGAATTTCGATGGATAGATCAATTTGGCTTGGCAGGGAAAGTGCCCTTTCTGCTTTCAATTACGGGTCAGGACGACGAACCCCCGTCGCTGTTCGTCGAAGACCTGCCGCGGCAGAAGGTGGTCCTCGATTCGGAGCTGCTCAGTTTCAAGATTCGGGCTCACGACGATTTCGGCGTGAAGAGCGTGGGCATCGAGTGGGAGGGAATCGAGAACCCGATCGTTAAGACGCTGGCGAAAGGCGAACGCCTGCTGGCAGCCGGAGGAAACGACCGCGAGTCGCTGGAGGTGGGGGGCACGTTCTCGGCCAAATCGCTCGATATTGAGCCGCAGCCGATCGTCGTGCGGGTCTACGTAGAGGATTACTTCCCCGGTCGCGAACGGGTCTATTCGTCACCGCACATGCTGTACATCCTGACGGCCGAACAGCACGCGATCTGGATCACTGAACAGATGAGCAAATGGCATCGCGAGTCGCTCGAAGTGCGCGATCGCGAGATGCAATTGTACGAGACGAACAAACAGCTCCGCGAGCTTTCACACGAAGAGTTTGACCAGCCCGATACCCGCCGCCGCATTGAAAACCAGGCGGCGGCCGAAAAGGCCAACGGACGGCGCCTGACGGGTTTAACTGCCAAGGGCGACGATCTGGTTAAACAAGCCATGCGCAATCCGGAAATCGGCGTAGGCCATCTTGAAAAATGGGCCGAGATGCTGCAGATTCTTAAGGACATCTCCGGAAATCGAATGCCGTCGGTAGCCGACCTGCTGAAGCAGGCGTCGCAGGCTCCGCCGACGGCCGACGCGGTGCCCGAGAAGAAAGAGGACGAACAAAAAAGTCCGCCGGTGGCCGGCATGATCCGCGACACACGCCAGACCCCCGGTGGTAAGAGCCCTGACGATGAAAAGAAGAAGCCGGCGCCGCTCATACCACAGGTGGTCGATCGTGAATCTTCGCAGCAGCCTCTCGATAAAACCCAAGAAGCCGCGGCACCGCCCCCCGAAAAAGGGGGTGGAAAGGCGAGCCTGGGTTTGCCGGGCACGACGCTGGCGGGCAAACCCAAGCCCGGTAAGGCCTGCACAACAGGAGAAAAAGTCGACGAGGCGGTCGAAGAGCAGCGTGATCTGCTTGCCGAGTTTGAAAAAATCGCCGACGAGCTCAACCAGATACTGGCCAATCTTGAGGGAAGCACGCTGCTTAAGCGGCTTAAAGCCGCTTCGCGAAAACAATATGTCATTGGCGGACGAATCGGCGACCAGATCGGGCCGGCATTCGGTATCGCCCCTTCGGTCGTCGACGAGGGCCCATTGAAGGTGCTTGAAGATATGAGCGCCGAGGAAGGGAAAGAGAGCCAGACCGTATCGCTGATCATGGATGACATGCATGCTTATTTCGAACGCCGAAAGTTCGTCAAATTCAAGGCAGTGCTTGATGAAATGCGGCAGACCGATGTGGTCGGCAGTCTGCGGCAACTGGGCGATGATGTCCGCAAAGAGTCGGGAATTTCGATGGCCCAGTGTGAGTTCTGGTCAGATACTCTCGATCGCTGGGCCGAGGATCTGGTCGATCCCGCGAAAGGGGGCACCTGACCCGGCGGAAAATCTCGCGGCAGTTTGCCGCCCTCGCTCGTTCTGGAAGTGCTGCAAGTTCTTGAAGCTGAAGTCAATCTGCGTGAAGAAACTCGCGTTGCCGAACAGGCTCGGCCGGCGCTGGCCGCCGACGAACACAAACAGCAGGCGACCAAACTGTCGGGAACTCAATCTGAACTCAAGGTGCGTATCGATAAGGTCATCGAGCGCATTCGTGATTTGCCCGACGGCGAACTCGAATTCGGAAAGGAAATTCAATTGCTGGGAACGGTCTCTGATGTCATGAACGAGGCCACCGGAATTCTGGCGCGGCCCGAAACCGGCGCACCAGCAATTGCCGCCGAAACCGAAGCCATCGAACTGCTCTTGCAGTCCAAACGAATCAATCCCAAAGGGGGGGGTGGGGGCGGCGGAGCGAACCCCGGGGGTGGCGGGGGCGGAACGACGCAGGATTCGGCATTGTCGCTGGTGGGCAGCGGCGTTAACGACAAGGAAGTCCGCGAAGATCGCGGCGTCTTGCAGGCGACTGGCGACGCTGGCTCGGCGCTTCCCGAAGAATTCCGCGCCGGTCTTGACGAGTATTTCAATCGTCTCGAGCGGAGGCCGCGCCGTGAATAGGCGCCGTTTAATTTTCCCCGATTACATGTGGCAGAATCCCGCCCGATACCGCTCGATTACGCTAAAGGCGTTCAACATGAAAGCTCAGCGTTCGGTGTCGGCGGGCGGCACGTTGGGGCCCCCTCCCTGCAACCGACACGGGTTCCATCGACCGCTCTTGAAAACGGCGAACTGGCTTTCTTTGCTTTTCGCTGTGGCTGGGTGTGCGGCCTGGGGGGCGGCTGTCGATGCGCAAGACGCCGGTCGCAAGGCGGTCGCAGAGCCCGCGCCAAAGGCCAGCGCCCCCAAAGAAGATGCAGAAAAGGTCGC
>JAYTRB010000637.1:0-9305 GCA_043746425.1 Planctomycetia bacterium | reverse complement strand
CTTTCGGCAGTGCGAGTGCCGGCCGGCCTGGTCTGAAAAACCGCTCCATCGGTTCCCGATGGAATCTCCGTTTCCTTTTCGGCGCCAGCGGCTTCGACCGAACTTAATCCCGGATTGCGAGCCTGCGGCTTCGGCTCGGGGGGCGCCGACGGGGCTTCGTCGACGGGCACAGGGGGAGTCAGATTCGGCGTGGCTTTCACGCCTTCCATCTGCGGATTCGACGGGGCATATTTCTGGGGCACCAGACCTTCACTGACAACGCGGGTGCTGGCTGCATTTTCGACCCAGCGTGCCGAACGAGCCCGCATCTTGACCTTCTCAAACGCGTCTTGATATGCCTTTTCCGGAGAAGGCAGCTCAGCCAGATAGATGCCGTTGTATTCGAGTATCGATCCCTTCTCAAAATGGACATTCTTGATGGCAATCTCGTATTCGACGAGCGCGCGATAATACTGAGCTTCGGCGTCGGCGACGCGTCGCTGAGCGTCGAGCTCAATATACAGCATCTGCGGCGATTGCTCGTCGATGGCGCGTATCGACTTGAGTTGTTCTTTGGCAGCCGCACGGCGATTGTAATTGGTTTCGAGAACCGTATGAGCCCGGCTCACTTCGGCTATGGCGTTCGAGAGATCGAGCACAACTTGCCGCTCTTGTTCGTTCAAGATCGCCCTTTCGCGGGCCACCTGAAGCTCGGCGTTTCGGACAGCGGCATGCCCCTTGCGAAAGCCGAGTGGCATCGAGAACTCGAACCCTAACTGCCATTCCTGAAACTTCGCCGACGCGAGGTTCGCCCAGGCGCTACTGTAAATTCCCGACACCGGATCGCCGGCGGTATCGATAAAGTCCTTTCCGAATCCACGCATTCGATACAGGCCGATCGCGTCCAATTGCGGAAGCAACAGGTTGCGCGAAGCCAGCAACTGCATCTCGCGGTTCATAACGATCCATTTCTGTTTGCGGAGCTCGGCCCGGCGGGTAAGCGCCTCGGCGAGCACGACATTCCAGTCGAAAACCGCGCTGGCCATTTTGGGTTCATCGGCCGGGCGGATCAACGCACCGTCACTGATGGGCAGCCCCATCATGAGGCGCAGCCGACGCTCGGAAACATGCACCCCCCCAATCCCGCGAAACGTTCCACCGCCTGATCCACTGCTGGTCCGAGTTCCTTCCACCTGCCTGCCAGTGAGCGCATTCTGCACTTCTTCCTGCAGGCGGAAATACTGTTCGCGAGTCTGCGCTTCCTGATAGGTTTCGCCGCCGCGCCGGCCCGATGCATTCAGCGCGGCAATTCGTTTCCATGTTTCAAAAGACGCATCGCGGGCGGCGATTCTGGCATCGAGGTCGCGGTAGGCGTAATACAGGTCCCAATATGCGTTTTCGACGTCGCTCACGAAATTCCTGACACCGATTTCAAAGTCGGCCAGGCTGGCATCGCTGTTGATACGGGCCAGCAACACACCGCTGGGAAGCCCCGGAATACCATTGGGACCAAAAATGCGGTTGTAATCGGCGCCGCCGCCCTGAAGCAACGGCTGCCGTACCTGGGCCTCGATATTCTGGTTCCACGAGCTGAAGAATTCATTTCCAGGCGCATTGTTTGAATCGTACGATGTATTGCTGGTCAAGCTGACGGTGGAACCAATGGCCGTTCTTTTGGTGAGCGCCGTCTGATAGATATTGGCGTCCTGCTGCAACAGTCGGGTACCGCCGCCAAAGAACACGTTGTTGAGAGCTCTGTTGTTCTTCTGAAAGTATCCGCTCGATGTCAGATTTGCATCAAACGCGCTGAGCGTCGCTTCGACGCCGAAACGCGGGTCGGTTTCAACAATCGACGGATCATGAATCGTGTGGACGCCGGTGGGCGAACGCAATACCTGGCCGCCGATGTCGCGTAGCACGCGCGAGTTCTTCAATGCCGTCTGAACGACCTCTTCCAGTCGTAAGTCCTTATATTGGGTCAGGTCGTCTTCCGAGATCGTGATGGGACGCGCCGTCGCGGTTAGATCGAAGGGATCTTCACTGTCCAGGGCCGGCTGTTCCAGTTGCAGGCTCGTCGAATCGTAGACGCTGGAGTCCTCGTGTTCGAGGGGAACCATCTTCTGCTGCTTTGACAAACTGCATCCGGACATGCCAATGGCCGCCGCGGTGACAATCGCGACGAATTTTTTGCCCAGGCAATCCATCTTTTCTGTCCCGGAGAAGTCAAAAACGCCACAAGCCTGCCCCAGATCGAACGCTGACGAACGACCCTGCCAATTCGGTTTCGCATATCAACTCAGAAAACGCGAATAGATACGAATCTTCCGCCCGCCGCACGAGGACTCTGCGCAGTCTTACCTATCCATCGGCACTTTCACCGCAGGTCATAGAATCGTTATGGATGGTTTATATGGAATTTTCGTCAAATCCTGCCAAATCGGGTAACCGCCGCAAAATTCGCCGGTAACGCTCGCCGTTGCCCGAACGCTGCCACCAAGCCCCAGCAAAGCTGCCACAAGTTACATGTCGATAAAGTGTTGCAGCGCCGATATACTAGGGTGGTCATGTCCCCTGAAGCCACGTCGATTCCCGTTCGGCCTGAAGCCGCTACACTGCAGGAAATTGACGACCTGCTCGATGAGGTTGCGCGCCTCGCTCGCTCGAACATCTCTCCGCAAGAGTTTCATCGGGAGGTTCTCGACCGCGCCGTGCGCGCCCTGTCTGCCGTGGGAGGCGCGGTCTGGACTCGCGCTGCCACGGGAACCTGGCAGGTCGATTCAGGCGTCGACTTGACGGGAAATCGGCTTGTCGAGGCGTTGGCGAGCCAGGCGGCGCACGGCGAACTGCTCGATGCCGTCATTGACAGCAGCGCGGGACGCATTGTGCTTCCGCACGCCCTTGCTGCCGGGGGACCGTCTCCGAACCCGACCGATTTCCTATTGGTTGTGTGCCCGCTGGCACTCGCAGCCGACGGAATGCTGGCTGCAGCACTCGAAGTTGTGCAACGTCCAGGAGGCTCTCCGTCGTCGCACCAGGGATATCTCAGGCTGCTCGAGGCATTGTGCGAGCTGGCTGCTGATTTTCACCGTCAGCGGCGGCTCCGCGTGCTCGAGGCTCTGGTTAAAAACTCTCAGCGCGTTGAACAATTCTCGCTTGGCGCACATGGCTCACTCGATCTCACCGCAACGGCCTGTGCGATTGTCAACGAGGGCCGGCGGCTCATCGAATGCGATCGGGTGAGCGTCGCCGTACGACACGGCCATTCGTTTCGACTCTGGGCAGTCAGTGGGCTTGAGACGCTCGATCGGCGAGCCAACCTGGTGCGCCGGCTTGAAGAACTCGTTCTCGCGGTTGTCGCCGCCGGCGAACCAGTCTGGTTCGCTGGAGAAACCGACCAACTTGCCCCCGAGATTGCCGAACCCCTGCATGCCTGGCAAGATGAATCGCACGCCCGCTCGCTGGCCATTATTCCGCTGCGAACAACTGCTTCCGCAAACACTCGTGAAAACAAACTTTCAGCCAGCGGAGCTGCATTTGGCGCAGCACTGGTCGCCGAACGCTTTGCAGGAGATCTCCCCGATGAAGCTTATCGGAACCGCATCTCGACGGCGTGCCGGCACGCAGAACTCGCTTTACAAAACGCTCTCGAACATGAAAGCCTTCCCTTCTTTCCATTGCTGCACGCCCTGAAGGATGCGCGGTGGTTCGTCGAAGTCCGGCGGCTCCCTAAAACCCTGGCAATCGCCGGCCTGATTCTGCTGACGATTGTGGCCCTGGTCTTTGTTCCTGCCGATTTTGAAATCGAGGGGCGGGGAGTGCTTCAACCCCGAAATCGGCGTGACGTCTTTGCCCAGACCGATGGAATCGTTTCCGAAGTCCGGACTGAGCACGCACGGGAATGCCGCGCCGGAGAAGTGCTCGTCGTCATGACGAAATCGCAGCTGGATTTCGACTGGAGTCGCGTCTCAGGAGAGGCGCAGACCGCGCGCCAGCGTCTGGCGAGCGTGAAGGCCGCGCGGCTTGACCTCCGGCCGCAAACCACAGCAGATCGCGAAAAGTACAATCAACTGACCGTTGAAGAAGAGGAAGTCAGCGAACTCTTGCGCAGTCTCGAGAAGCAGCACGAAGTGCTCAAGGCCCAGCGGGACGAGCTCTCTGTCCGCAGTCCGTTGGATGGGCAGGTCGTCACGTGGAACGTTGCGCAGGCATTAGAAGCCCGTCCGGTGCAGCGCGGCCAGGTGTTGCTGCAGGTCGCCGACTTGTCCGGCCCGTGGATTCTTGACCTTGAAATTCCCGACGACCGAATCGGACATATGCTCGAAGCGCAGCAGAAACTGCACAGTGCGCTCGATGTCTCGTTCATGCTCGCTACAGAGCCGGGGACGACTTACCGTGGCATTATCGAATCGGTGGCTCTGGCGACTGACGTGCGGCCCCCTGAAACGGCCACGGTGCAGGTCACGGTCGACATTGATCGCAGCCAGATCAAGGGGCTCCGGCCGAATGCCACGGTGGTCTCTCGCATTCATTGTGGACGGCGATCGATCGGTTTCGTGTGGTTCCACAGTTTCTGGGAATTGATCCAGAAGAAGGTGCTTTTCTGACATGAAACGCAAAGCGCTCATGCCGATCATTCTGGCAGCCGTCGCCGTCATCGCAGCAGCACGATCTGCCCCAACCGGGACGGATCAACCCACCCCCCGACAAACAAAATTACAGAATGCGCCCGCCAAGAACGACAAGGCAAATGCCGCGGCAGGGAAACCCGGCGCTGCCAAGGGTGAAGCCGAGTTAATCCTCCCCGAAAAGGTTCTCGTAACCGTCATCGAAGAAGCCCAGATTCCGGCCAAAGTCGAGGGCGTGCTGGCTGCCGTACTGGCCCGCGAAGGACAACTGATCGAGGCCGGGGCAATCATTGCCAGAATTGAAGACATTGAGGTGCGGCTGACACATGAACGGGCCCGCATCGAGCTCGACATCGCCCGCAAACTGTCGCAGAATATCGTCAAGATCCAAATTGCCAGGAAGGCCGCGGACGTCGCCCGGTCGGAATTAAGCCGCGCGCTCGAATCGCAAAAGAAAGAGAAACGAAGTGTTTCTGACGCCGAGTTGGATAAACTGCGTCTGTCAGCCGACAAGGCCGAACTCGAAATCGAACAGGCCGTCTTTGAACAGGAGACGGCGCAGCTCACAAGCCGGCAGAAGGAGACCGAACTGGCGCTGGCCCAACATGCGGTCGATCGTCGCGCTATAGTGTCGCCGGTTTCCGGCATGGTCGTCGAAGTCCACCTGCACCCGGGAGAGTGGGTGCAGGCCGGCAGGCCCGTGATGCGTGTCCTGCGCGTCGATCGCCTGCGAATCGAAGGCTTCGTTGATGCCGCGAAACTGACTGGCGACCTCGTCGGTCGACGCGCCGTACTGTCGGTCGATCTGCCCGGCAAACCAGACACTGTGTTTGAAGGCAATGTCGTGTTCATCAGTCCGGAGGTTAATCCGGTCAAGCAGGACGTGCGCATCTGGGCCGAGGTCGACAACAAGGATCTCCTCTTGCGTCCTGGAATGCGCGGGAAACTGACGATTCATTCCGAAACAGCACAAACGGCGAAACGCGAGCAGCCCTAAAAGCCAGCTCAATCACACCCATGCGGCCGAATTCGTCAGTATGCGGCGTGTCGTTTACTTTTGTGTCAGAAACCTGCCGACTTCCTTAATGAACGCCGTGTCGTTCTTTTTTGGAATTGTGAATTATCCGGACCAGGCGGCATGCCGAACGTGATCCGAAATCCGCAAGACGATAGCAATGGCTCGGGCTCTTCTGCGGACCTGGCCGCTGCAAGACTCGACCGACCGCTGGCATTGCGACGGCGGTGCGACATCATCGCGGTACCGCAGACGTTTGCAGGTCGGCGATTGTGGGCCATTAAGGATCCTGTGGCACTGCGGTACTTTCACCTGACTGACGAAGAATATCGGGTCTTTGAAGCGCTCGACGGCTCGGTGAGCCTGGCCGACATCCAGCAGAAGTTTGAACGCCGTTTTGCCCCGCGCCGCTTGACTCTCGGGCAGCTTCAATCGTTTTTGGGTCAATTGCATCAGGAGGGGCTGATTCTCGCCGATGCCCCCGGACAGTCGGCTGAACTGCTCAAGCGAGCCGGAGTTCAACGCCGAAGAAGAGTATTCAGCGCTTTGTCGAATATTCTGGCGATCCGCTTTCGCGGGATCGATCCACAACGTTTTCTCGACTGGCTGCTCGGCCACTGTCGCTTGCTCTTTTCCGGCTGGAGCTTGCTGACGGCGGCGTTCACCGTGCTGGCCGCTGCGCTTCTGATGGTGTCAAATTTCGACGCCGTCCGTCTCCGCCTTCCCGAATTCAATTCGTTTCTGAATCCATCAACGGTCATCTGGCTGAGCGTGGCCCTGGCCGTTACAAAAGTACTGCATGAACTGGGGCATGCCCTGACGTGCCGTTACTTCGGCGGCGAATGCCACGAACTGGGGCTGATGTTCCTGGTCTTCACGCCGTGCCTGTATTGCAACGTGTCGGACGCCTGGATGATCGACAGCAAATGGCGCCGGGTCGCAATCGGAGCAGCCGGAGTGGGCATCGAACTGGTGTTGGCCAGCGTCTGCACCATGCTGTGGTGGTTCAGCGAGCCGGGACTATTGAACACGCTTTGCTTCAATATTCTTCTGGTTTCGTCGGTCAACACACTGCTATTCAACGGCAACCCGCTCTTACGATACGACGGGTATTACATTCTTTCCGATCTGGTTGAAATTCCAAATTTGGCACAGACCTCGGCCGCCGCCGCCCGCGATCGATTCGCCGAATGGTTGCTGGGAATTCCCGCGCACCAAGACGACGGGTATTCGGTCGGAACGCAATTCTTTCTAGTAAGCTATGCCCTTTTCTCGGCAGTTTACCGAACAGTGGTTGTCGTCAGCATCCTGTGGATTTTTCACAAGCTGCTGAAACCGCATCATCTGGAGGCTGTCTTCGTGTTGCTCGCGTTCGTCGTTGTGGGGGGCATGGCCGCCCCCGCCTTGCAGCGAGCTATGACTTTTGTGCAACAGGCATTTTGGAGCCGTCAGATGCAACCGCGTCGCGCAATCGCCAGTGTTCTGGTAGTTGTCTCATGCCTCTTGGCGCTTTTTCTCGCCCCGATTCCACATCGCGTGGCCGCTCCGGCGGTATTAGAGCCAGAGAATGCGCGTCGCGTCTATGTGTCTGTCGCGGGGACGATGGCCGAGGCTGTGGAGATGGGAACGATGGTTCAAGCGGGCGACCGGCTGGCACTCCTCACCAATCTCGATCTGGATATGGAAGTCACCCGGCTGCGCGGCAATCGGGATGAGCAGAAACTGCGTCTTGAAAACCTGCGTCGCCGACAATCACGCGATAGTGCCGCGGCGCTACAAATACCAACTGCCGAAGAGGCTTTGGCCGATCTGGAAAAGCGGCTGCAGCAACGGACCATCGATGAAGGTCGCCTGCTTGTGAAGGCGCCCGTGGCGGGAAGAGTGCTGCCGGTGCGGCGAAAACCGCTCACTCGCACGACGGGCGACCTTGCAACCTGGTCGGGACTGCCGCTCGATACTCTCAACCGCGGCTGCTATCTCGAAACGGGAACGCTGCTGTGCCAGATCGGCGATCCGGCGAGACTCGAAGCATCGCTGGTTCTGGATCAGGCAGATATCGAATTCATACATCCCGGACAGAAGGTGCAGATTCAGCTCGACAACGATCCTGGCCGGCTCCTCGTGGGAACAATTCGGGAAGTCGCTGAGATCAATCTGAAAATCACTCCGGCCGAGCTATTGCCGGCCGGGTCGATTCCAACGCGCCCAGACCAATCGGGAATCGCCCGCCCGATCAGCACGGTGTACCAGGCGCATGTTGAACTCCCGCCAGCCGACACCCCGCTGCTGATCGGCCAAACGGGGCGGGCGAAGATCGACGCCGGATGGCTATCGCTCGCAGGCCGCCTGTCGCGCTTCGTCAGCCGCACGTTCCGATTTGAACTCTAAACAAACTGCCGGGACAGCGGTCAAAGCGCCATCCCGGCAGCGAAGTCAATTAACACGGGCTCAAACAGTGAGGTTGCCATTCGGCCACCGCACTATTTCGCCGCTTCAGCACCTGGAGCGACGACGGGAGCAAATCCCTTCGAAGGATCAGCACCGCCAGGGACATTGATTCCACCGGGCATGAATCCGGTCGTCAACGGACCGGCACTCGAAGCCATATCGAGTTCAATGTCATTCGTCCCACTGCTTTTGATCGTCACCGTCAAGAGTGTTGTTTCAGGTTTATCATAAACTTGAGGATGCGGCCCCGTCTGAAGCATTGGGTCGCTGCTCAGCATGACTTTGTACGTCCCTGCCGGAATCCCGTCGCCTGCCTTGTAAGTGGTGACAGTAAATTCACCAGCAGCGTCAACGAGTGCGCTTGGCGTAAATGTCTGGGTCGCATCATCCGGCCTGAATGACAACCGGGCTGGGCCGAATGGCTTTCCGTCAAAAGTCAGGATGCCTTTGGCAGGAAACGTGGGGACAGCGCCGGGGACAGCGTCTCCGCCACAGCCTGCAAAGACCGCAAAAGACAAAGCGAACCCAGAGACCATCAAGCAAACAGAACGCTTGGCAGACAATTTCTGCATGGCAAGTTTAATCCTTGGTTTGAATGTTAGAACACTGAACACTGACAAGAGACACGCACGATCTGAGCCATCGGCCGATCGAGACATTCAGCGGAAACCAAAACCAAATGCAGCCAGCAATCTAGTAACAAAGTCGACACCTGTCGGATGGTTCCGACAGGTGTGAAAGAATGACACGGCTTCGACTAGAAGTTTCCTGGAATCAGCCCTTCCCCTTTGCCGCACAAGCGCGTGTAGGTGGTCCAATTCATGCTCTGATTAAAGAATTGCACCGAACCGTCGCCCATCATAAAATGGCAACCGCCAGTGTGCAGGCTATTCGCACCTTCCCATTCGCCGTTGATTCCCAGAACGGACCCGAAAACGGGGTGATAAACGAACGAACCCCAAGGGTTGCCGCCCCACCAATTGCTAACAGCTGATCCGTCGAAATGGGTACAAATTGCGGGCCATCCGGCCTGCGTACATCCCTGGCAAGCACCGAGGGCTACAGTAAATGTCGAGCCAAAAAATGCGGGTCGAATCACTGGACCCCCGTAAGTCCGCGTTCGCGGCTTACCTTGACCGTTGGTTTGCCATCCGTTTCCGGTAAAACTTCCCACAGTCGTTTCACCGAGGGCAACCGTATTTGAAACTCCATCAGAGATGGCGGCAATAGGGCAATTG
>JAYTRB010000636.1:0-2468 GCA_043746425.1 Planctomycetia bacterium | reverse complement strand
CCTCGCGAATCTGCGAAGCATGACGCGCCTCGAAACGCTGCGGCTCAATGAAACGCACGTGACCGATGCCGGGCTCGCCCATTTGAAGTCGATGACGAGCCTGCTGCATCTCGATTTATCGGGGACGCAGGTAACTGATGTCGGCGTGGGCGAATTGAAACAGGCATTGCCTCGCTTGCAGATCAGGCGCTGAACGGCGAGTGACGTTTCACAGCGGCGTCACAAACGACGCTGCTGAAGCCAACCGAACATGCCGCCACCAAGTGCCCGGCCAGCTCCCGACAGCGCCCGATTGCCGCGCCCGGTGGGCGCCATCGGCCCGTTTACTTTGCCGCCTTCAGAAACGCCAGCAGATCGGCCAGATCCTGTGGCGACAACTGCTGATCCAGGCCCGACGGCATGACCGAAACCGTGCCCGGGCGCATTTCTTCGATATCGTCGCGGGCAATGCGGGCCTCTTCCTTGGGACCGGTCGCCAAAACGATTTCTCCAGCCGATTCATTCTTGATGAGACCGTTGTAGCTCTTGCCGCTGCGGGTGACGACAGCCACCGGCTCGAAGCTGCGCACAAAACTCGCGCTCGGAAAGATGATGGCTTCGAGCAGATCACGCTCAGAACGAACCTGGCCAATCTTCGTAAGATCGGGGCCGACGTTGCCCCCCAGATATCCGAACGGATGGCAGGCGAAACAGGCCGCTTTGGTGCTTTTGAAGACTGCCTGGCCACGGCGGATGTCGCCCGGCTTGAGCGTCGAGAGAAGCGTTTCGAGCTTCTCCTTCTGCTTGGCCGCATCGACGTTGATCAGCTGGTACAACTCTTCGGCACGCACCTGCACGGCCTCCGGGAACTTCGCCAGGTTCGTCTTGAGCGTGTCGATCCGCAAACCGGTCAGTGCCGACGAGCTCTTGAGCGCAGCCACGAGCTCGAGGCCCACGGCTTCGTCGTTCGCCTCTTTATAGGCCGGCAGCAAACGATTGGCTTCGAGAGGGCCTGCCGCAATAAAAACCTCGGCCAGCGCTGCAAGTTGCCGCGTCGTCAGCTTCGACTGCGCCAGAACATCGGCGGCGCTCGAGCGCCGCAAGACTTCTTGTTCGGGGCGCAAATTGTCGCACAAAAAGTCGAACAGGGCGGGCGAGACCTCTACCAAACCGCCCGGAACGGCCGACAGCGCAGAAACACGCAGGCTGGCCGCCGCCCCCTTTCGCCCGGCGATCGACAATACTGCTTTTGAAAAGGCGGGATCAGACACTTTCGCCGCCGCGAGCGCCTGGGCCGCCTCAACGGCTGGCTCCAGAATGTCGACATCGTTACCCTCCAGCACTTTCGTCAAGGCGGCAATCCACAAAGGGGGCGGCTCGCGAAGTGCCGAGCGGCCAATCGCGTTCAACGCGATCTGCCGCGCCGATCGCGATAAGTTCGTGTCTTCGAGCGCCGTTGCGATCAGTTCCTGAACCGAAATCGATCTGGCAAACCGACCCAGTTGCTGTTCCAACTCGGTCGCATCGGCTTCACTCAGGCTTTTGGCCTTCAGCCGCGAATGCAGATACCCGGCCAGTGAATCTCCCCACTCCGGATGCCGGTTGACGATCCAGGTGGCTGTTTCCTTGACGACAGGTTCGATCGAGTTCAAAAACGCCGCGACCGTCTGTGGCTCGAGACCGCCGCTGGGCATCTGGTCGAGGGCAAACAGTGCGGCGCGGCGCGTGGCGCGACTCGTCGCTTGCAGCCCAGCCGCAGTCTGCCGCGGGTCGGCAATCTCGATCAGGGCGAAGACGATGGAATGCTCAAGAAACCGGTCGGGCGCCGCCTCGAGCGTTTCTGCCGCACGCAGCAACACCGGTACGGCACTCGCGTCGCCGATTCGCCCCAGTGCCTCGGCAGCAATGCGGCGACGTTGGGGGGTACTCGTATGTGAGGAAAGCTCATTGAGAAGAAGCGGCAGTTCTTGCCCGTTGCGCCACAGGCTTATCGAATGCAGGGCCACCTGGCGCACTGTTTCTTCGACATCGGCGTCGGCGAGCGCGGCGAAGTGACGCGCCGACTTCAAGTCAATGCGAGTCAGCGCCCATACGGCGTTCCGCCGCATCTGGACCGACGCACGGGCCGCGCGGCTCAGGCGATCTGACGCCTTTTCTTCAGGATGACCGGCAAGCACGATCGCCGACAGCACAGGGAGCGCGGCCTCGCCGCGCGCGGCCACTTCGCCAATCGCACGGCGGCGTACAGAAGGCCGTTCGTCGCCCAGCAGCGGCCCCAGTTCGAGCGGGCTCATCGCAGCCCAAGCGAGCTTTGCTCCCCGGGGGTCATCGACACGGCGGGCGTCTTTGCGTTTCACGCGATAGACGGCCCCCAGCACGTCGGGCTTGTGGAGCTGCGACGTCGGGCAGCAGAGCTTGTACCAGCCGCCCGTGTCGACCACGATCAGGCTGCCGTCGGCGTCTTCATGCACGTCGGTGGGATGAAAATC
>JAYTRB010000635.1:0-3941 GCA_043746425.1 Planctomycetia bacterium | reverse complement strand
GACGAACCAGTCTGGAACACGGGCTCATTCATGCATCGGGTTCCGTCGCAACGAAAACCCTGGTAACCGCAGGAAAAAAATCTGCTGCTGTGACGACTGCGAATGCAGCCTGTGATAAGATGGGCAAAAGGAAATCCATTTCCGTTATCTTTCGTCTAATCCCCAAATCTCAACACGTTACGTTGAATTCCTCTCAACTGACCCTCAAAAACCAATGTGTCGAATTCGACTGTTTGGAACTCAACTGTGTCGAACTCGACAGGGGCCCGTGTGGGTGAAACCCGTTCACATGAAAGCCATCTGTCGGAAGAGCGAAGCGAGTGCGACGAAGGCTATTGTCCGCCGATGGCACTTTGCGATCGCTCTTCAATGGCCTTCAGATAGCGGTCCAGTTTTTGAAAAAGTGTTTGAGAATAATCGTCGCTGGCGAGTAAGGCAGCTACCTCAGTCCGCACGGCCGTGTCGGCGATGCTGTTTCGTTCATCGGGAATCTTGTACGATCTGACTAAACCGCCGACGATTCGCATTTTGTGGTGGAAATTGTGATGGAGATGCTCCGACAGATCGCGAACGACCCCCTCGGCATCAGAAAACATCTCCCGGAGCGTCAGTTGGTCAATCGCACGCTCTGCCATAATTATTCGCCAGAGTTCGATTTGCATGGCCTCGCTACAAGACTAGACTATTAGACACCATGACGCCCGGCACGGTCAAGCAGGATTCCCCGCTGTTTGACGTAAGCCCATACCTGTAAATACAAAACGACATTCATGAAAATTCTCGTTCTGGCCGACATTCATGCCAACTGGCCGGCCCTGTCGGCCATTCGGGAAACGTTTGACACGTGTCTGTTTGTGGGAGATCTGGTTGATTATGGGGCCAGCCCGGTTCCCTGTGTGGAATGGGTACAGGCCCATGCCACTGCCTCTGTGCGTGGTAATCATGACCACGCCGTCGCACAGCGCATCGTCGCCCGCGGGGGAACGGGCTTCCGGCAGTTGGCGGCTGCGACACGTTCATTGCAGTGGAGCAGGCTCGCGCCGCGGCACCTGAAATTCCTGGCGCGACTCCCTGTGACGCGGCATCTACGACTGGGCGAAACACGCTTCGTGCTCGTCCACGCGACTCCTCGCGACCCGATGGATGAATACCTGATTGATGATCCAGCCGGCTGGCAGGCGCGGCTCACGGGCATTGATGCCGATATCGTTTGCGTCGGCCACAGCCACGTGCAGTTTCATCTGGAATTCGACGGCATCTCAGTTCTTAATCCCGGCAGCGTCGGCCAGCCGCGCGACGGCGACCCACGTTGCGCATATGCCGTCATCGAAGATGGGAAGGTGCGTCTGCAACGCGTTGAGTATGACATCGATGCGACAGTCCGAGAACTTCGCGAGGCGGGGCTCGAGCGCTCGGTTCTCGAAATGGCCGAATCGGCCCTGCGCACCGGAGGCCGGCTTCCGATACGGCTGGCCGATTCCAGGCCAGAGACGCCTGAAAGGCGGCCGCGCTGAAAGCCGTACCCGAATCTACCCCGGCTTTTTCGGCAGGGCGACGGCATACAACATCGTGACGGTGCCGACCGACATCAAGCTGAAGGCGGCCCAGTCGGGCGGGTCGATTACCTTTTTGCGGGCCTGGGCGACTCCTCCGAACAATCCACGAAACCCGGCCTGGGCCGGCGTATCGTCCGTATTGAGCACCAGTTTATCGATCACCAGAAAGCTTCCGCCCCAGAGGGCGATGAACAGTCCGAGGGAGAAGAAAATGGCGCGCACCATAAACGGCACCTTGGCGAAAGGCGTTTGGACAATTCGGGAATCACCGCGCGTCGGCTGACGCGCGAGGGGGCAGCCCGCACCCCTATGATCGGAGCCCTCTTCGCCAGACTTGAACGCGACTGTCGGGCGCTGAACGTTTTCAAAAGTGCAGAGCGCTCGAAAACGAATTGTAACTATTGTACGATGGCTGACGCGGGGGCCAGGTGCGATGATTTTTGTCTGGTCCGATCATTTGATGGCTCTAGAAATATGGAGACGAAGGCGTGGATGCCCATCTGGTTTTGCTCCCCGGCGACGGGATTGGTCCTGAAGTCGTTGCGGAAGCGGAACGCGTTTTAAAGAGAATCGCCGATAAATTCGGGCATCACTTTCACACACAACGGATGCCGATGGGGGGCAATGCCATCGACAGCCACGGCGATCCGCTTCCCGACGAAACGCTGACCGCGTGCAGAAATGCCCAGGCCATTCTGCTGGGGGCGGTCGGCGGCCCGCGATGGGACGATCCGCAAGCGAAGACTCGCCCCGAAGCCGGGCTCTTGCGGATTCGCAAAGAGTTAGGCTTGTTCGCCAATTTGCGGCCCATCAAACCGTCGCCATATCTTGTCGACGCCTCGCCTCTGAAAGCATCGATTATTTCGGGAACTGACATACTGTTCGTCCGTGAACTCACGGGAGGGCTCTATTTCGGTCCGTCGGGGCGAAAGCCTCACGCCAGCGGCGAAGAAGCCTTCAGCACGATGGTTTATAATACGGCTGAGATCGAGCGCGTCGTGCGTGTAGCCGCCCAGGCGGCTCGCAAACGCGCAGGCCGGCTGACGATGGTCGACAAAGCCAACGTGCTCGAAGCATCACGATTATGGCGGAGTGTTTCGGCGAAGCTGATGGCCAGCGAGTTTTCCGACATTAAATATGACGTCGTGCTCGTCGATTCGATGGCCATGCACCTGATTTCCCGACCGCGCGACTTCGATGTCGTCGTCACCGAAAATATGTTTGGCGACATTCTGACCGACGAGGGGTCGATGCTCACCGGGTCGATGGGACTGTTGCCCTCGGCCTCGCTGGGAACTCCGGGGCCGGGCCTCTACGAGCCGATTCACGGTTCGGCCCCCGATATCGCCGGCAAAGGCATCGCTAATCCGCTGGCGACAATTCTGGCTCTGGCAATGCTCCTGCGGCATTCACTGAGTCTCGAGGCCGAGGCGCAGGTCATTGAGAACGCCGTTGACCAAGTCTTGAAACAAGGCTATCGCACGCGCGACATTGCCGACACGGGCCCTGACATCGGCACGGTCGAGATGGGAACCAGAGTTGTCGAGGCGTTGGCAGACTGTTGAAAATTCACCTGTTGAAAACGCGTACAGGCGACGCGGAGACAAGTCATGCACTCACTGTTTGTTTTCGGCACGCTGCGCCAAGGCGAGTGTAATCATCATTATCTGGCCGATCGCTTCGAGCGCTGGCTTCCCGCTACGCTCCGTGATTTCAAACGGATTGTCACTGTCTGCGGCTTTCCCGGAGTAATTCCCGCGCCGGGCGAGCACGTGCTCGGGGAATTGTTCTTCATCCGACCTGAGATTTTCGCCGAGACTTTGCGCTGCTGCGACATCCTCGAAGGCCTTCCGCCGGGTCAATTGACGGGTCCCGACTACCACCGGGCTGAGGTCGTCGTCGAAACGAGCGAAGGAAACGTCACGGCCTGGGCGTACGTCGATCCTCAGGTTGTGGGTGGCGCTGGTCTATAAACTGGTTGTCTGCTTGAGACGGAAAATCACCGCAGACAAATCCGATATGCGCAGTGTCAGGTGTTGCGAAATCGGCCCGTCATGGTCGGCGGGTGAATATCGCGGAGATATCGTCCTGGTAATCCAGTCTCCAATGGCCCTCTTTTCTGAGCCTGCCAATTAGCGCCCCGCGATGGCGCTTGTCGGCCAACACGGTTACGACGTCGTAGTTGTCGAGAATTTGTTTCCAGCCCGGCGCGACGTTGATGACTGCCATGTAATCGAGCCAGACATTCCGCCGAACAAGATGCGCCTGTGACGTGACGAAGATCTGGACAGATGCAGGACCGGCCCAGACCAGATAGTCGCCCCACTCGTAAGTGTTGAAAACCTGACCCGCAGGCGGATGTTCGCGCAACCAGTTGACCGCGGC
>JAYTRB010000634.1:0-4021 GCA_043746425.1 Planctomycetia bacterium | reverse complement strand
AACTTGCTGTCGGGTTTGTTGTCGGTGGTTTGAATGCCAGTCACCGTGAGCGTCCGCTTGCCAGGATCGATTTTGTCGATCTGCCATAGGCGCCGCTCGGCCTGCATGTGGCTGAAGTCATCCTCGAATCGCAGCACATGCGAAAAGACCCGTTTGTCCCCTTGCGTTTCCTCGTAAAACTGGCCATGCAGGTGCGTCCCCAAAGGGATGTCCTGCAATTCAGCGGGGGCGCCGTGATAACTGAGCGACGCATACGGCAGCAGAGTGAACGTCAATGCCTGGTCGTAATCGTCGGTCCGCTGCGATCCGTTGCGATCGACACGAATCGCGCCGCTGCGATTGATGTGATCCACGCGAATCAATTCTCCCGAGATGGCATGTGCAGAACCCGCAGGAGGAAACTCACCCGGCTTCACCTGATACCACGGCAACTTCACATCGCCGCCATCGGTTCGAAAGGCAGGTTCCTCGGCGTGAAGCAGATTTTCGGTCGTGACGATCAGCCCGAGCAACATCAGCCAGGATTTCAATCGCATGTCTTAAACGTCCTCGTGGCAGATCAGGCCATCAGGTCAGAAATCGGTCCCAGGCTGTCGACGAAGCGTTCGGTGTTGACCTCCATCTTATTCATGATCGTCAACAACAGATTGGTCAACCGCGCGTTTCCATCGACCGGCGAATGGCAGAGGTGGTAGTGTCCGCCCGCGTTGGCCAGATCGTACTTGCCGATCTTAGGCAGGTTGTAATCAAGGTGCTGGCCATGCTTGAGGCCCAGTGATTTGCCCCCCGCCAGAATGATCGGCAGATTCGCATTTCCGTGGCTGTGGCCGTAGCTCATGCCGCTGCCGAAGAGCACGATCGTCCGATCAAGCAGCGTCTCTTCGACATCCTGGGTCGATTGCAGTTGATCGAGGAAATAGGCGAACTGCTGCGCGATGAAGGCATCGCTGCGGCTGAGACGAGCCATAATTTCGGGGTCGCCGCTGTGGTGAGACAACTCGTGACGACTCTGACGGATGCCGATCTCTGGAATGGGCAGGCCGTTGCTTTCGCTGCCGCTCATGTACGAGACCACGCGGGTCATGTCGGTCCGCAGGGCCAGAACGATCAGGTCGTACATCGTGCGGTAGTATTCGCCAGCCTCAGTTCGTGGCACATCGCGCGCCATCCGCTGCGTCGTTTCTGCGTCGACTGCTGGCTTGGGGATGTTCAGCCAGGCATCGAGCCGTTCAGTACGAATTTCGACTTCGCGGACCGAACTGAGATACTCGTCGAGCTTGGTTCGATCTTCTGTCCCCAGACCCCGTTTCAGCGATCGCGCATCTTCGAGCACGGTGTCGAGCACGCTGTGGCGGCGATCTAAACGCCGCCGCCGGGTTTCGATTCCCCCCGGTTCTTCGCCGAAGAGTCGATTGAACACCGTCTTGGGATTATCATCGGCCGGAAGCGGAATGCCATCGTGCGACCACGCGAGTGTCGACGAATTCTGCGGTTGACCGACCCCCGAAGCGATCGATAACTCGAGCGACCCGAATCGCGTCTTCGGCGAAGTCACTTCGGCAATTAACTGATCGCAAGAAACGGTGTTCTTGTAACTGCCCCCTTCCATGCCGATCTTGGCCGCTGTCAACCAGGTGTCGGCACAGACGTGCGCCTGGCCAATTCCGCCGGGATGATGCAGCCCGCTGATGGGCGTGATGTTTGCCCGGTGCTTTTCCAGGGGTTTGAGCGGCTCGCTCAACTGGTACTCTCGGCCTGCTGAGGTGATCTGCCAGGTGAGCACATTCACGCCATTGGGAATGTAGACAAACACACTCCGCCGCGGCTTTGCGACCGGTTCGGCTCCGATCGCCCGTCGCGGAATCATGCCATTCAGCAAGGGCAATGCGATCGAGACTCCCGCTCCCCGCAGAAACCGCCGCCGATCGATCAGCCAGTCTTGAGTCAAGATCTCGCTCATGAAATTTCGCCTTCCCGGTTGTTTAGTGCCTCTGACAAAGATTTATCGGCTTTGGAACAGGTCCGAAAGTATTAAGGCTTCAACCATCGTTGCCAGTCGAAAGTTGTCTTTCTGGCTGCCACGCGCCAACTCGGCAAGTTGCGCACGGTCGTCAATCGTCATCGCGCGGCGCAGCGCATAGGTCGCCAGTTTTTCGATGAATGCCGCGTTGAATTTGTCGAGATCTGCCAACAGAATCTGCTTGAGCCCCGCCGCGTTCTGGAATTTTCGGCCATCGACCAGTTGCCCGCTGGCATCTATCGGTGGATTGCTGCCGCTGCCATCGGCGACAATCTCTTCGGTGCGCCAACGGCCAATCGCATCGTAGTTGTCGAAGGCAAAGCCCAGCGGATCGATTTTCTTATGGCACGCCGCACAGTTGGCATCGTTTTGATGGGCGGCCAGCTTCATGCGCAGCGTTGCCTTGGGCTGCGTCGCTGGCGTTGGTTCGACCGGCGAGACGTTCGCGGGGGGCGGGGGCGGGGAGCGCCCGATGATCGACTCAAGCACCCACTTGCCGCGATGTACCGGACGATGCCGCGTGCCGTCTGAGGTCAAAGTTAAAATCGACGCCTGCGTCAGCAACCCGCCCCGATGATCTTCTGGCCGCAGGCTGATCCGTTCAAATCGATCGGCCGTGATTTCGGGAATCCCATAATGCAGAGCCAGGCGTGCATTGCACATCGTCCAATTGGAATCGATGAATTCATGCAGACGGAGGTTGTTTTGAAGCACCTGATGAAAGAATGCCGTCGTCTCGGCGACCATGCTTTTCTGGAGGTGGCCATCGTAATCGGGATAGAGCTTCTTGTCTGGTGGAAACATACCGACGCTGCGCAATTGCAGCCACTGACGGGCAAAGCCATGGCTGAAGCGTTCAATTTTCGGATCACGCAGCATCCGCTGAATCTGATGGCGAAGTACGTCAGGCTGATGCAGCGTTTCGTCGCGGACGGCTTCCCGCAATTCGTCATCGGGCATCGTGCTCCACAGGAAATAAGACAGCCGCGACGCCAGCTCCCAGTCATTGATCCGCCGTTCGTTCGACTCTGGCGCGCCTTCAACCAGGTAGAAAAAGTCTTTCATGCACAAGACGGCCAGCATCGCCGTCCGCAAGGCGGCCGCGGGCGGCTCACCTTTCAAAATCTCAGCTTGCAGCAGGGCCTTGAGCCGCTCAATTTCAATTGGCCGATCCGGCCGGCGCAGCGCGCGTTCGACAAACCGCGACAGAACTTCATCGGCCCGCGCCGGGTCATCATTGGGCAACCCATAACTCCGTTGCACAGCCGTGGGAAATGATGCCAGGACGGGGCCTTCCCATTCGACCCAATCCACGATTAGAAATGGTTCGATCGGCTGGCCCTCTTCATCGGTGAGTTTGCGCTGCCAGGGAAACCGGCCATCTTTGATGCTGAAGAAGGGCTTGGCGCCGCTGCGGCCGGCGCGGCCGACGTTCGATGGCGCAGGGACGTCATTCGTCGTGCGTATGACATGCGTCCCCGCGGTGAAATGCGTCTGGAATTCGATCGTAATCGGCCGATCTTCAGGCGCGAGAACATCCTGTTCATGCAGCATTCGATCGAGATCGGCGGCGTAAACCGTGAGGTGCGGTGCCCGGCCACCCGGCGGTTTGAGTCCGCTGAGTTTGATGCGCACCTTATAGTCTCCCGCGACCGGAATCGCGAGATGCTGCACCGAGCCAGGATGCCCCGAGAAGGTGCTTCCCCCCCAGACATCCAGGCGAACCTTGTCCCACAGGCCTTGTTCAATCAGTTTCTGCTTGTCGCGAATGTGGCGAAATTCCGATGGATCCCAGCGGATGAGGGTCTTCTTCGGCTCACTCTCGGGGAAGGCCTCGGCCAACACGGCTTCGGCCGCGGCGAAGTATTTTTCGACATGCGCCGGAGACAACGACAGCACCGATCCAATGCGCTCGAAACCATACCAATTGGGATCTTCGGGCAAGGCACTCGGATCGGTGGCGTTGAAGTGGACGCCGAGCAGATCGTAAATCGTGTTGGC
>JAYTRB010000633.1:0-3901 GCA_043746425.1 Planctomycetia bacterium | reverse complement strand
CGTCGCGGCCGTGGTGAATTCAAGCTGATCTGCCATCCGCGCCTCCTGGGAAGTGCCAAATGTCTGAATTCAGATCATTGCCGCCTGTGGGTACACGCGGCAACGAGCCTTGGGGGCCAGTATGACGCTGCTGGCGAGAGTGTTCAATGGGCCGCTTTGACAGATGACTTCCCCCACGGGGCACTGTATACTGCAAGCACGTCTCTTTCTCAGCCAGTCTCTCTTTCAAAGTCATTCGAACAGGTATGGCGCCACCGACAATTGTCCCGGGTAAAACACGGATCGGCTGGATTGGCACCGGCGTGATGGGGGCCAGCATGGTTGGCCATCTGATGACTGCCGGATTCACCGCGACGGTATTCAACCGCCGAAAAGAAAAGGCTGAGCCGCTTCTGGAAAAAGGGGCGAAATGGGCCGAGTCTCCGGCCGCGGTCGCTGCGGTTTCTGACGTGATTTTCAGCATCGTCGGTTTTCCAAACGACGTACGCGAGGTAACGCTCGGCCCAGACGGCGCATTGGCCGGGTCCAAGTCAGGCAACATTCTGGTCGACATGACAACCAGTGAGCCGTCGTTGGCAGTCGAAATTGACGCTGCCGCCCGCGCCAAAGGGGTGTACAGCATTGATGCGCCCGTTTCGGGGGGAGACGTGGGGGCGCGCGAAGCCCGGCTGTCGATCATGATTGGCGGAGAACAGAGCATCTCAGAAGCCCTGGCGCCCTGCTGGAATGCGATGGGCAAGACCGTCGTTCACCAGGGAGGGCCCGGGGCAGGGCAGCACACAAAAATGGTCAATCAGGTTTTGATTGCCACGAATATGATCGGTGTGTGTGAGGCGCTGTTATACGGTTATAAGGCAGGTTTAGATTTGCCGACGGTATTGAAATCGGTCGGCAGCGGCGCGGCGGGAAGCTGGTCGCTGGCGAATCTTGGTCCGCGGATCATGGACAACAATTTCGACCCCGGTTTTTTCGTAGAGCATTTCATCAAGGACATGGGGATCGCTCTGGATGAGGCCAAACGGATGGGCTTGAGCCTTCCCGGACTGGCCCTTTCGCATCAACTTTATCTGGCCGTCAAGGCTCAGGGTCACGGGCGGGATGGCACACATGCCCTCGAACTGGCCCTGGCTCGTCTGGCCGGCATCGACTGGAGAAATCGCAAGTAACATGGCAACCAAGGGTGAACAGTTTGCGGGCCTGACGGTGGCGCTGGTGACTCCCTTTCGAGACGGGGCGCTCGACGAGGCTGCGCTTCGCCGACTGGTCGACTGGCACGTCGAAATGGGGACCGACTGCGTCAGCCCCGTGGGGACGACGGGCGAAAGCCCGACGCTGTCGCACGATGAGCACGAACGGGTGATTGCGGTCGTGTGCGAGCAGGCGGCCAAACGCATTAAAGTCGTCGCCGGAACCGGTTCGAACAGTACCCGCGAAGCGATTCGCCTGACGCGTTTTGCCCAGAAGGCCGGGGCCGATGCGGCGCTGATGGTCGCCCCGTATTACAACAAGCCCACGCAGGAAGGATTTTTTCTGCATTATCGGGCTGTTGCTGAAGAAGTCAATTTGCCGGTGATGCTGTATAACATTCCCGGGCGCACGGCCAAGAATATGGAACCCGAAACGATTGCCCGAATCGGCGAATTGCCGACAGTCGTGGCCATTAAAGAGTCGACCGGGTCGATGGATCAGGCCTCGCAAATTGCTGCTCTCACCAATTTGACAATTCTTTCAGGAGATGACAGCCTCACGCTGCCCCTGATGTCGCTGGGGGGGCGGGGAGTCGTTTCGGTGGTGGGCAATATCGTCCCGCGCGACGTCAAGGCGATGATTTTGGCCTTCGAACAGGGGAAGATCGCCGAAGCCCAGAAATGGCATTATAAGCTGTTCCCCTTATGCCGCGATCTCTTGGGCCTGGCGACCAACCCGATTCCCATAAAGGGGGCGATGAAGATTCTCAAGCGTGATACGGGCGATGTGCGGCTGCCCATGACTCCGCTCAGCGCCCAAGAAGAGCAAAAACTCGTCGCTACGTTGCGCACCTACGGACTATTGTAAAGATCTGCGAGAAAACCATGGGTCATGAGTCTGGCGTCGCAAATTCCTCTCGAGCCGCGGGCCGCTGAAGTACAACTCAATCGGCGAAAGACAAGCTGCTGAACCTGAAACAAGGAGCATGTCGGTGGTATTTGGTTTCTTTAGAAAAAAAGAGGACGTCTCTGAAGAAGAGGAAGAGGAAATTGATCCCGTCAGTTTTCTGGGGCCGGTGAACGGACAGGAAGTCAATCTGAAGGCCAACGCCCGCCTGGTGGAAGCCGGGCTGATGCGTGCTAAAAATCTCGTGACCGATGCGCTCTCGCGGCGGGCCGACACGATTCGAATCGAGCCCAAGGGCCCGCAGGCGGTTGTCACCATTCTGGTCGACGGCATGCCTTTTCCGGGGGGCAAGCTCGCCAAGGCCGAGGGGCATGCCATCACGCAGATGCTCAAGCTTCTGGCCGGGCTCGACGTGAAAGAGCGCACGGTTCAGCAATCGGGGGCGATCAAAGCCGAATTCGATTCGCGGTCGTACACGCTGGGAATCAAGAGTATTCCGGTACCCGACGGCGAGCGGCTGATGATCCGCGCGACTGATTCGAAAGTGAAACTTGAGGCGCCCGGTGAATTGGGGATGGGCGAAGAGATGCGCGTCAAATTGCGCGACGTGTGCGCCACCAAGGGGCTCGTGCTTGTGGTCGGTCCGCCCGGGTCAGGAACAACGACCACTCTCTATTCGCTGGTGCGCAACGTTGATGCGTACATCTACACCATCTTCACGATCGGCGATACCGAAGGGCGCAAGCTGCAGCAGATTACTCCGCTTGAGGTCGACCCTAAAGACGATCTCGAAACCACGCTCATGCGTGCGATCCGTAAAGAGGCCAATGTCATTCTGTGCGATTCGCCAAAAGATGCCGCGACTGCCAAGGCGATGTTTTCAAAGCACGAAGATGTGATGATGCTGACAGAAATCTCTGCCAAAGATACGCCAGCAGCCATTCTGCAACTCATTGAATGGGTGGGCGACCCGAAACTTGTGGCGGCCGGTTTGCAGGGGGTTGTGACGCAGAAATTGATTCGCGTTTTGTGCCCAGACTGTCGAATGGCCTACAAACCCAAGGCAGATTTTTTGAAAAAACTCGGATTGAACGAAGACGTTCAGGCGCTGTACCGGGCCCCCCCCAAAGCGGTCGAGGGAAGTCTGGTAGAGACTTGCGAAAACTGCGGCGCTGCGGGTTACCGCGGTCGGACCGGAATGTTCGAATTTCTCGAAATGACCGACGGCATGCGGCAGGTGGTGGCTGCCAAACCAGACGCGGCTTCCATTCGCTCGCAGATGAAAAAAGATAAGATGGTCACGCTCCAGCAGGATGGATTGCGCCTCGTGGCCGAGGGGCGAACCTCACTCGAAGAGTTGCAACGTGTCTTTAAACCTGCGTGACGACACCTGCCGGCTTGTCCGTTAAAATCATGCCGCGCGGCCCATCACCTCTAATGCAGACAGCCTGGTTCTGGCCGGCTGCCGTTGCCACTGTGGCGTGGGTGGCCATTGTCGTCGCGCTCGACCCTGCCGGCGATCACCCGGGGCTCTTCGACGGACCGGGAATGACGGTCGATGAGCCGTTTAACGTCGCCCAGGGAGTGGCTCTGGCCGATCGACTGCTCGCCGGCGATCTGGCCGGGTTTCGAACAGTTGACGCCCGACTTCCCGATCATCCTCCGCTGGGGCGCGTACTGATCGGGCTGTGCCATGAACTCGCGCTCATCGTGTACCCGCCGGTTGAGCGCCAGGTCGCGTATTCCATCACTTGTGCCCGCACCGCCTCGGCAACGGCATTTGCGTTGCTGGTCGTCGTCATCGGCT
>JAYTRB010000632.1:0-2796 GCA_043746425.1 Planctomycetia bacterium | reverse complement strand
AAATGCCGACAGGTCGATCAATGCTCGATTTGCCAACGCTGACCCGCATCCTCGAAACTCTTCCGCACCTGTCAATCGCCGTCGTGGGAGATCTCTTTCTCGACAAATACCTCGATCTCGATTCGCGACTGACTGAAGTCTCGGTCGAAACGGGGCTCGATGCGTACCAGGTGGCGCAAGTCCGGTGCTATCCCGGTGCGGGGGGCACGGTGCTCAATAACCTTGCGGCACTCGGAATCGGAAAGCTGCACACTGTGTCGGCAATCGGCGACGACGGTGAAGGATATGAGCTTTTGCGGTCTCTCAAGGAGCGGCAGGTCAACACCACCGGCGTCGTCGTTCGCTCCGACCGAATGACCCCCACCTACACCAAGCCAATGCTGTCGCAGGAATCGGGTTCTGCACGCGAGCTCAACCGCCTCGACATCAAGAATCGGACGGCGGCTCCGTCCGAGCAGGACAAGCAGGTGATTGCCCAGCTCGATGCCGTCATTTCTCAGGTACAGGCGATTATCGTTGCCGATCAGGTCAGCGACCGGAACCACGGGGTCATCACTGATGCGGTGCGGGTGCATCTGGCCGCCCTGGCATTGAACCATCCCCAGTGCATCTTGCTGGCCGACAGCCGTAGCCACATCGGCCTGTTCCGCAATTGTCTGGCTAAACCCAACCGTAGCGAGCTTTTGGCCGCGGTGGGGGCGGTGGTCTCAAACGACGAACTGTCGGCGTCACGAGCGTACGCTGACATAGAAGCGTCTGCCAGCATCTTATCGCAGCGTATCGGTCGAGCGGTTTACGCCACGATCGGCGGCGATGGCATTTTGTGCGTTGATGGCGCCCAGGCCTGCCACATTCCAGGAATTCCAGTCGCTGGCCCAATCGATATCGTGGGCGCCGGCGACAGCACTACAGCCGGCATCGTGTCGGCGCTGTGCGCCGGCGCAGCCCCCGCTCAGGCCGCGCACCTGGGTTGCCTCGTAGCGTCAATTACGATTCAGCAGCTTGGCGTAACCGGCACTGCCACCCCCGCACAGGTACTGGCCCGTTTTCGAGAGACGAACGTCACTCGTCGGTCACACAACCCTCCGCCGCCGATTTCACATTCTTGATGTACTTGTACAAGGTTCCGCGACGGGCTTTGTAGGGCGGGTTTTTATAGGCCGACTTGCGGCGTGCGAGTTCGTCATCCGAAACGTGGACATCAATCCGATTCGTCTGGGCGTCGATGGTAATTGCGTCGCCATCTTTGACCAGCGCGATGGGGCCGCCCCCTTGCGCTTCGGGAGTAATGTGACCGACGATGAATCCGTGTGACCCGCCAGAGAATCGTCCATCGGTCATGAGCGCCACGTCTGTCCCTAATCCGGCGCCCATGATGGCCGACGTTGGTGTCAGCATCTCGGGCATTCCCGGCCCACCTTTGGGGCCTTCATAGCGAATGATGACGACATCGCCCTTGACGATCTTTTTTTGCTCCAGGGCCTCGAGCATCAACTCTTCAGAATCATAGCACTTGGCAGGCCCGCTGAATTTCAATCCTTCCTTCCCCGTAATTTTTGCCACGGCGCCTTCGGGAGCGAGATTGCCGCGCATGATGCGGATATGCCCGCTCGTCTTGATCGGGCTCTCGATCGGGTGGATGATCTGTTGACCTTCCTTGAGCCCGTCGAGCTCTTTAAGATTCTCGGCCAGCGTCTTGCCCGTCACTGTCAGGCAACTGCCGTTCAAGAGCCCCTTATCGAGCAGATACTTGAGGACTGCCGGCGTCCCGCCGACGTGGTGCAGATCCTCCATCACGTATTTTCCACTTGGCTTCAAATCGGCAATGAACGGAATGCGGTCGCTGACTGCCTGAAAGTCGTCGATCGACAGCTCGACTTCACACGCGCGGGCCATTGCCAGCAAATGCAATACGGCATTGGTCGAGCCCCCCAAGGCCATCACGGTAACCATCGCATTCTCAAACGCCTGGCGCGTCATGATGTCGCGGGGCTTGATGTCGCGTTCGAGGAGCGTGCGAATGGCTTTGCCTGCGGCGTAGCATTCGCCGAGTTTGAGCGGGTCTTCGGCAGGAATCGACGAGCTGTAAGGCAGCGACATGCCCATCGCCTCAATGGCCGACGCCATTGTATTGGCGGTATACATACCGCCGCACGCGCCCGCGCCAGGACAGCTCTTGCGAACCACCGCCTGCCGCTGTTCATCGGAGATCTTTCCGGCGATGTATTCGCCGTAAACTTGAAACGCCGAAACGATGTCGAGTTTGTCGTTTCCCAGGCACCCCGCACGGATTGTACCGCCATAGACCATCAGCGAAGGACGATTGAAACGGGCCATCGCCATGACGCAGCCCGGCATGTTTTTGTCGCAGCCGGGAATTGAGATATTGGCATCATACCACTGGGCGCATGTCACTGTTTCGATCGAATCGGCAATCAGATCGCGCGATTGCAGTGAATACGACATGCCCTCGGTTCCCATCGAGATGCCGTCGCTCACGCCGATCGTATTGAAACGCATTCCCACCATGCCGTTTTCCTGAACTCCCTCTTTGACCCGTTCGGCCAGTTTGTTCAGATGCATGTTGCAGGGGTTGCCTTCGTACCAGACGCTGGCAATGCCGACCTGGGCCCGGTTCATGTCGGCTTCAGTGAGCCCTGTGGCGTACAGCATCGCTTGCGAGGCCCCCTGCGATCGGGGCTGTGTAATTCGAGAGCTGTATTTATTAAGCAATTGCGCTGCGCTAGCCATCCCCAGGTCCTTTTCCGTCGGTCAAAATGCGGGTCGAAATCGAAC
>JAYTRB010000631.1:0-3611 GCA_043746425.1 Planctomycetia bacterium | reverse complement strand
GTCCTGTTCCTTCGGAGATTGGGCGCGCGTCTGTCCTTCCGCGGAGTTATTCAACTGGCCGCCCTGGGGAGTCGAAGAGCCTTCACCTTGCAGGTTCGCCGGAGGTTGTTTCTTCGCCGGCGTGACGGTTCCGGACGGGATGTACGTTCCCGAGAGCGCCGGGTATGCTCCGTTTTGGCCGTATCCATAGGGAAAATACGACTGGCAGCCGGACGCAATGAACAGTGCAAATCCTACTGGCACGAGGAGGCGGAGGTGCATGGAAAGGGTCCTTAGGGCGCGAACTCGCGGATTATCCGCGATGCGGGGATTCGCGGGGGCGGATTGTACGAATTCGCTGAATCCTGTCCATAGGAAAAGCGGCACGACTGATTCACGGATTCATGCCACAACAAACCCGTAGTAATAGACCATCAGCCCGGTTGCCGAAGTCAACGCGATATCAGCGGCCGAGATCCACCCTAGCGGCTTGTGCCAGCGGCTGTGAGCGCACGGGGCGGGTGGAGCGGGCATTCTCTTGAGGGCCAGCCCCAGCGTGACGGACCAAAGTGCGACGGTCGAGACGGCAAAGACGAGATGAACGTAGAGCAGCCGGTAGAACGAAGCCAGTTCATCGGCACTTAACGGGCGAGAGCGTTTGGCGAGAATACCCTTGACGCCACCGTGAAGGCGCAGGTCGACTTCAAACAGTCCCACCGCCACCAGCAATATGACGCCCAGCGTCAATTGAAGCGTCTTATGTAATGCGTAATTCCGGCGGATCTTGACGGCGTACAGGCTGAATAACAACGTCGGAACAACCACCACGAGGGCGCACACCACGACATCGAGCATCAATGATGCCTTGTAGCCCAGAAAACCGTCGCTCATGCCGCTTCCTCTGCAATGGGAGGCGGAAGGGTACCAGATGCCGGAAAGTGGTCCAAGATCAGTCCGCTCTCCATCGCAAGAGTGGGCCATCGTCAATTTTTTCATCAGCAATTGCAGGCAGCCCTCAGGCTGCCATTGAGCGACGGGAATGCAAGCTCGGTCGCGTGCCTCAAAATGAACCGCTCTCTTGCCGCCCGACTGGTAGCGAAACGACCGCTTCCGCTCTATCATTAGAAACAGCTTGGGCAGCCGTCTGCCGAACTGAAATTCATCCTGATGCACTTGAGGAGCCGTTGATGAAAACGTCACGTTTGTCGCTGGTCGCCGTGCTCTTGTCCGGGTTGGGAATGTGTCTCGCGCCGATGAGCCGCAATGAAGCCTTGGCCGAGAAACCGGCCGCAAAAAAGGCTCGCATCCTGATGGTTACGGTCTCGAAGACTTTTACACACAATCCGGTGAAACGTGAAAAAGACGAATTGGCGCCGGCCGAAGTCGCCGTCACCCAATTGGGGCAGATGAGCGGCCTGTTCACGGTCGATTGCACGCAGGATCCCGTCAAGGATTTAACCCCCGAAAATCTGAAGAACTACGACATTGTCTTTTTTTATACTCAGGGGCCCAATCTTGAGATTCCCGAGAAGAACATGGAGTATTTCTTGAACACATGGTTGAAACAGAAAGGGCACGGTTTCGTAGCGACGCATTCTTCGACCGACACCTACGGCGAGTATAAGCCTTACTGGGAAATGATCGGCGGTACTTTCAACGGACATCCCTGGAACTCGGGCGAGACGGTGACGGTCTCGGTGCATGACACGAAGCACCCCGGCAGCAAAATGTGGGGCGATGAGTTCACGATTAAGGATGAGATTTACCAGTACGTGCATTGGCAGCCCGAAAACGTGCGCGTCCTGATGAGCCTCAACATGGCCAAGTGCGGGCTTAAAAAGCCGTATCATGTGCCGGTGTCGTGGGTCAAAACGTACGGCGACGGGAAGGTGTTCTACACGAATCTGGGCCACAACACTGAAACGTGGGCAAACAAGCAGTTTATTGCATCGTTGCTGGGAGGCATTAAATGGGTTCTGGGAGAGGAAGAAGGCGATGCCACTCCCAATCCGGAAGTATCGAAGGTACAAGAGGAAAAGGCCAAGGCAGATGCGGGGGCCGCGAAATAATTCCACGGGCAGCGAGAAGAACAGGTCGCAGCCGCCAAGTGAGGCACAATAATACCAGCCGCGAAACGATCTGCGCTCTACGTTTTCGCGCGCTGATTTTCGCATAGTCACAGGACTTATCTTGGAATCCACCGCAATTGCTCTTCAAAAAAACGGCGTCGAGATCGTCGATACCTTCGCCGAGGCCTTTCCGATCACCTGCGCGCGGGTAATCATTACTGCCATTTCCGCCGCCTGGGCACAGATTGCCGCGACAGTAATGACCGGCAATGCCACCAGCGTCATCGCGTGCGATGTCGAAGCGGCCATTGAGCGCGAGTTGTCAGTCGACGAAACGCCTGACGGCCGGCCCGGGGTCGCCGTTCTGGTCTTTGCCTTCAATCGTGACGAGCTCGGCAAGGCTCTTGCTGGCCGGGTCGGGCAGGGAGTTCTGACTTGCCCGACGACCGCGTGCTACAACGGCATCGACGGCGTCCCGAAAGAAAAGCAGGTTTCGGTCGGGGGACAATTGCGGTTTTTCGGCGACACGCATCAGTCGTCGAAGAAACTTGCCGGCCGTCGGCTATGGCGAATTCCTGTCATGGATGGCGAGTTCTTATGTGAAGATCGGTTCGGAACGGTCAAAGGAGTCGCCGGTGGGAATCTGCTCATTTGTGGAGTCGACCAGGCGGCGGCTCTCTCGGCCGCCGAGCACGCGGCCAGCGCAATCCGCCGACTTCCTGACGTCATTCACCCTTTTCCCGGCGGCATTGTCCGTTCGGGAAGCAAGGTCGGCTCGCGCTACAAGAAGCTGCGGGCGAGCACAAACGATGCCTATTGCCCGACGCTGCGGGCCATCGTCAAATCTGAGCTTCCCGCCAACGCGGGAGCCGTTTATGAGATTGTCATCGACGGCCTTTCTCCCGAGGCGGTTCGGGCAGCGATGCGGGCGGGTCTGCATGCGGCTTGCGCCACATCCGGCGTCGTGCAGGTGACGGCAGGGAACTACGGCGGAAAGCTGGGGCCATTTCATTTTCATTTGCGCGAGCTGCTCGATTGAGGCTGGCCTTTGCTGAGATCATATTTAGTACCGAAATCTTCATACCTCTATTTGGGGGCTAACGCTCTCGACTTGCCACGATGACCGATGCCCCAATCGCGATGACCTGCACCAGCGACGCGCAACGTTTGCGCCGGTTCGTGTATCTGCTGGTGATCGCGCTTGCAGCGGGTAACGGACTGGCAAATATCCTGACGGTGACAGTACTTTATAGTCCGGCCCGTCCCTGGCCTAAGCATTCGCCGCCACATTCGCCGATGTTCAGTGCCAACGATCGCTCGCGGTGGTGTACCGTCTGGTCGCTGGTCGAACGGGGAACGTATCAGATCGACGAAATCATTCAGCAGCGTGGGTGGAACACAATCGACAAAGGTCGGTTTCAGGACCATTTCTATTCGTCGAAGCCCCCGTTTCTTTCGACAATTGTGGCCGGAATTTACTGGACAGTAAAACGCACGACTGGACTTGATCTCGTGGAGAACACGCACGAGACCGTCCAAGTGATCCTGCTGATTATCAACTGG
>JAYTRB010000630.1:0-4014 GCA_043746425.1 Planctomycetia bacterium | reverse complement strand
TGGCGATTACCCCACATGAATAACAACCGACAATTGTTCCTGGCGAGTTTTTTCACCCTGATTGCTGCCGGTGTCGGATTCGCAATTCGGGCTGCCATTCTTACCGACTGGGCGACCCAGTTTGGCTTTACGAAGCAGACGCTGGGTGGCATTACCGGTGGTGGGCTCGTTGGATTTGGCATTACAATCATCGCTTGCAGTCTCGTGGCCGACCGGGTGGGCTATAAGCCACTGATGATTCTGGCGTTCTTGTTGCATGTGCTCTCGGCCGTGGTCACGTGTGCGGCAACGCCTTTGTTTCAGGCGCTCGACGGATCGTCGCCCGAGCAGCACGCCAGCGCCCAGAACGCCGCCTTCCAGTGTCTGTACTGGGGTGCCTTCATGTTTTCGCTCGCCAACGGCGTCTGCGAGTCGGTCATCAATCCGCTGGTGGCGACACTGTACCCCAAGCAAAAGACGCACTACCTCAATATTTTACATGCCGGCTGGCCGGGCGGCCTGATCGTCGGCGGGATTCTGGCGTATTTGTTCTGCGGACGCGAGGCGATGATTACCCCTTTGCGATGGGAAATCGCCGTGGCGTTTTTCCTGCCGCCGACGATTTACTACGGGTATGTCATTCTCAAAGAAAGGTTTCCCATATCGGAAGCTCGCGCGGCGGGCGTATCGTTCGCCACGATGCTGGCCGAATTTGCATCGCCCATTCTGGTGTTGCTGCTGGTATTACATGCCCTCGTTGGTTACGTCGAACTGGGCACCGACAGCTGGATCACCAACATCATGAATGCCGTCGTACCGGGTAATGCGATCTTGCTGTTCATTTACACGTCAGGACTGATGTTCGTGCTGCGATTTTTCGCCGGGCCGATTGTCGAACGAATCAACCCCGTCGGGTTGCTCCTCATCAGTTCTCTTCTGGGGTGTGCCGGTTTGACGTGGCTGGGCTCGATTGAATTGGGTTCGAGCATGTTGATTGCCTTTGCGGCGGCCACCACCTATGGATTGGGTAAGACGTTTCTGTGGCCCACGATGCTCGGGATTGTCGGTGAGCGATTTCCCAAGGGGGGGGCGCTGACGATGGGCGCCATGGGGGCTTGCGGAATGCTCTCGGCCGGCCTCTTAGGGGGGCCTGGTATTGGTTACGAACAAGACTATTACGCCTCGGCGAAGCTCAAGGCCATCGCGCCCGAGAGTTACGTTCGTTACCGGGCCGACAACGAAAAATCGTTCTTGTTCTTTCCTGCAATTGCCGGGCTGGATGGTACGAAAGTCGGAGCGCTGGAAGAGAAGATCAAAGACAAACAAGTGCTGACCGCCGACGAAGAAATCGACCGTGAACCGGTCGAAAAGGCCGGAATCTACGGGGGCCAAATGGCCTTGCGCTGGACGGCTGCCGTGCCGGCGACGATGGCGGTCGGGTATTTAATTCTCGTCATTTACTTCCAGTTGAAGGGTGGGTATCAGGTCGAGGTGTTGCATGGGCAAAAGCCCGATGGAGAGCATTACACCGGAGGCACTGAGGGGCCCAGCGAAGCTTGAACCGTTTGCGTCTGTATCAGAACTGCGCCAGTTCCCACGCTTCGCGTGGGAACTTTTTTTGAGACGGCCTTTGTCGAGACGATGATGTCGAAACGAGGCTGATGCGAGGAGCTCTATGATTGTCAGCTGGAACTGGCTCAAGGAATATGTGCGGCTCGATATGCCGGTTGATACGCTCACAGAGCGGCTGATGATGGCCGGGCTCAATCTCGAAGAGGTGGCCGATGTCGAGGGCGACATCGCCATCGATCTCGAAGTCACCAGCAATCGTCCCGACTGCCTGTCGCACATCGGCGTCGCCCGTGAGGTGGGGGTGTTGTTCAATCGCGGACTGCAACTTCCGCCGGCGACTCCCGTGGCCAAGGGGCCGCCGGTCGATTCGCTGACGGCGGTCGAGAATCGAGTCCCTGAATTGTGTCCGCAGTACGTCGCCCGGCTCGTGCGCCACGTGAAAATCGCCCCCAGCCCGGGGTGGATGCAGACGCGGCTCAAAACACTCGGCATTCGGCCTGTCAATAACGTCGTCGATATTACCAATTACGTCCTCATGGAATGCAGTCAGCCGCTGCACGCCTTCGATTTCGACAAACTTCACGGCGGCAAGATTGTCGTCCGCCGGGGCGACCCTGGTGAGAAGATTACCGCGATCGATCAGCGGCAATATGAGTTGGCCTCTGAAATGTGCGTGATCGCCGATGCCGATCGACCCGTGGCGATTGCTGGCGTCATGGGGGGCATTGAAACCGAAATCGGAGCACAGACCACCAGCGTTCTCATCGAAGCGGCGGAATTCCTTCCGCTGTCGGTGCGCGGCACAGCCCGCAAGTTAGGATTGCACAGCGATTCGTCGTACCGTTTTGAGCGTGGCATCGACCGGCAGGGGCTCGATTGGGCCAGCCGCCGCTGTACGCAACTGATTCTCGAGCTGGCCGGGGGCGAATTGTGCTCGGGTTCGCTGTTTGCCGGCGTGGCCCCCAATACGCGCCGCGAGCCGATTACGCTGCGGCTGTCGCAGATTCGGCGAATTCTGGGAATCGATATTCCGCAAGAGGCCGTCATCCGCATCCTTAAGGCGTTGGGACTGACCGAAGTCGCCGCCTGTGACGCGGCGGCTGTTTCGTGTGCTCCGCCAATGTGGCGGCGCGATCTGACGCGCGAAATTGACCTCATTGAAGAGGTGGCCCGCATTCACGGCTATGAAAACATTCCTGAAAATGTGCTCGTTCCGCTGGAAGTCAGCAAAGCCACGCTGCACGATCAGCTTTGTCAGCGGCTGGCCGACGTGCTGCTGGCGGCGGGGTTCTTCGAAGCCGTGACACTGACGTTTGTCGGCGAAGATCTGGCGCACCTGTTTCATCCCTGGTCAGAGGGGCCTGCCTTGCGCGTCGAACACTCGTCGCGACAGCGCGAGAACATTCTGCGCCGCAGTCTTGTTCCGAGCCTTTTGCAATGTCGCGCGCAGAACGAGCGGCATGGCACGTCGAACGCACAGCTGTTTGAGTTTGCCCGAATCTTTCTTGAAGCCGATCCCGAGCGGCCCCAGGCTCAGCCCAGCCTGCTCAGCTTCGTCAGCGGCAAATCGTTCGCCGAAATGAAGGGAATTATTGAGCTTTTGGTTGCCCGGACGAATCGCAGTTCTTCGGTCGTGGCCCGGCCTGCCCCACGGGATGAGTTCATCGGCGGGCGCGGCTGTGAACTATTGATTAATGGAAAGCGGCTGGGGTGGATGGGAGAAATTGCGACTGACATTCGTAACCAACTTGACCTGCGTGACCCCGTGACGGCAGCCGAGATCGATCTGGCGGTGCTCGCTGAAATCGCCGACTTTTCTCCCCCGTGTTCGCCGATTCCCGATTTTCCGGCGATGGAGCGCGATCTCAACTTTGTGCTTGAGGAAACAGTCGCATGGCAGGAAGTCGAGGAAGTCGTCCGCAGTGCTGCCGGTCCGCTGCTGGAATCTGTGGCATTTGCCGGTCAGTACCGCGGGCAGCAGATTCCGGCGAACAAGAAGTCGTATGTCTTGCGTCTGCACTATCGGGCCGCCGACCGCACGCTGACAACTGAAGAAGTCGACGCGGCGCAGAAAACAGTCGTTGCGGCGTGCAGCGCGAAGCTTGCGGCCGCGTTGCGATAGTCGAAGCCTTTGGCTTACACCTCGAACAGCGACTGCGTTTTCACGACGGCCCGGTTGTCGGGAAAGGTGTGAAAGGTGTGTACCAGCAGGCTGTGGGGACGCTCTTCGGTCTGGATGAAACTCAAGGGGGCTGGCGACAAGCGGCTTGTGGGAGTGAAGCAATGTGACATTCGCCCGTGAGTGGCGTCGAGCAGCATTTCTTCGTGGCAGTGCAAAAATACTTCTGGTTCAAGCTGCTCGACCTGAAAGCTGACGTGGTACAGAACTCCCCCGTCATGTTCAACCGAATCGTCGCGATGCCCGCGCAGCCGCCGGGCGAGCACCTGCCGGGTGTGAGGCAA
>JAYTRB010000629.1:0-2153 GCA_043746425.1 Planctomycetia bacterium | reverse complement strand
GCGCCGGTTGTTCCCACGAGGCCGATCATCTCGCCGGGACGAATCGACAACGCCACATTTTCGATCACCTGCCGGTTTCCGTACCGGAAACTGACGTCTTTGATCTCAATGGCGCCGTGGAGTTTACCCGGCGTTACCGGCCGGGCTGGCTCAGGAACACTGGGAACGCGATCGAGAATTTCAAAAATACGCTGGGTGCTCGCGGCCGCCCGCTGAGTGTTCGTGGCCATGCGGCTCATGGATTCGAGACGCGCATAGATGCGGTTGACGTAAATGAGCGACGTCATCAGCGCCCCGACCGATATCCGCTGATCGTAGGCGCCCCAGATGCCGGCCGCCCAGACGACGAGCAGCCCGGTCTGGTTGAGGAGGGCCACCATCGGCCAGAAAAACGTCCATACGGCGTTCACCCGGTCATTGGCCGCGACGATGCGGTCATTGCTCGCTCGAAATCGCTCGATTTCGCGGCGTTCCTGGGCGAACGCCTTAACGACGCGAATGCCGGGAATCGTGTCGGCCAGAATGCTCGTCATGTCGCCCCAGGCGCGGCCCCCCGTCAGAAACCCATGTTGCAGGCGGTCGCGAATTTTGTGCGTGAGCCACGCAATGACCGGAAACCAGCAAATCGTTGCAATTGCCAGCAGCGGATCCATCCAGAAAAGGACGCCGACTGTGCCGACGATCATCAGCACGTCGGTGACGAAATCGGTCAGACTGTCGGACAAAAAATTGCAGATTCGGTCGGTGTCGCTGCTGATACGGGCCACGAGGTCGCCCGTGCGTTTCGAAGAATAGAAATCGAGCGACAGCTTGAGTACGTATTCGTATGTCGCATTTCGCAGGTCGGCACTGATGCGCTCGCTGAGCCTTGCCAGAACCCAACCTTGCGTCCAGCCCAGGATCCAGGCGGCGATCGCCGAACCGGCCATCAGCCCCAGATACCACGGAACGACCCGAAAGGCCCCACGCCATTCGCGACGGATGCTGGCGAGTTCGGGGTTCGGATCGGTATTACTGCGCGCCGCTTTTTCCCGGGCTTGCTCGACTTTCGCGCCATACGGACTGAGAATGTCGTCGACGAGAGGCATCGTCAAATAGGGCGCCACCAGCCCGGCAACCGTTGTGGCGAAGGTCAGAAGGCTTCCTAGAAGCATCCAGCCGACACGCTGACGGGCGAACCGCGAAAGCCGCAAAAGCGACCCGACGCTGGCGGCCGGCTGCTGTTCGGCTTCCGGAATTTCAAGATCAGATTCTAAAACGAAGCCGGTTGCCGCGCCCCGCCGCAAGTCGTCATATCTTTCGACGAATTCGCGGACAGCGCGGGCGTGGCCCACGGTGTAGTACAGGCAGGCCAGGCGCGCATCGGTCCCAAAAACTTCGAGCTGGCCAAGACCTCCGCGGTCATGGGAAGTGATCGAGGCGACCTCCAGCAACGGCCAAGCCGCGATGCGGCAGTCATCCTTTGTGGACGGGGCGTCTTTTGCGGAAGTGGCTGCTGGTGCGGAAGTGGTAGTTTGTGCGAGGGTTGCGAGCAGTAACTGGCGGTCGGTAAGGATGAGGAAACGCTCGGCAAACGAGAGTCGTTCGTCGAGGTCGATTCGAAGAATCGCTACAACCCGTTCGTGGGGCTCGATTTGGCCCCGTGCCGCCATTCGAAATGGCTCGGGAATCTCATTCAGGCTGACAGACTCAAGAACCACAGATGGCCACTCCTGAAACTTCGGCATTCATGAGTCAGATTCCCGATTTTCGTGTACTTTTTGAAGGTGCCCCAGTAGAATACATTATCCCGCCCATGAGATGTAGAGAACGCTTCCCCGGCAGATCCCGCCAACATGTCGAAATTTGAATCTCTTTCGTCATTGCTTTCCAACCCGCGACGTCAAAAAGAGCGAACGCATGCCCTTACTGCCGCTGCGGATACCCTTTCGTTAACAAATTCCAGTCGGTAGTCGCTGCGTTGCTGAATGTGAGGGAAAATCGCACTCGTCCTCGTGTCTTGGAATTTGTCATCGGCGGGTGGGCTGTATTCCGTTCTACGCAGTATTCCGTCCTCCTCTGTACTTCGTTCTCTGGCACGTCGTTTAGAAATGGAAGCGGGTTTAAAAGGGAAGCTGGTTGATAAGGGAAGCGGCGCGAACCCGGCTCGCCAA
>JAYTRB010000628.1:0-4964 GCA_043746425.1 Planctomycetia bacterium | reverse complement strand
CGCCGCGCGATGTCACCGACCCGGCCCAGTTTGGTGCGCTGTTGGCGGAAGTCGCGCCGGGCTTTACCACCTCGGCGGTCGGCGAGCGGGGTTTAGGATTGCTGAAGGAATTCCGGGGCCGGTCGGTTGTGATTCGCACGCATCCGCTCAAGGAGGGGGTGGCTTGCGTTCTGTCGCGCACTGTCGACTTGCCAGCCAAAAAGAAAACCGTCTTGCGGTTGTCGGTCGCTCACGACCCACAGGGAGACTGGCAGCTCATTGTCAAAGCCAACGGCCAGAAACTTTACGATGGCATTGTCAGTTCAAAGACGACGCACAACGGCTGGGCCGACCTCGAAATCGACCTGTCGCGTTTCGCCGGCCAGACAGTGAGTCTCGAATTGCACAATCACCCCAATAACTGGGCCTGGGAGTTCGGGTACTGGGCAAAGGTCGAGATCATTTCGGAATAACGCGTCGTCGCATCTGACTTTGAATGAACTCGCGACGTCGTGTTGTCTTTGCGTCAGACGGCGGGCGAGATCTGCTGCGAGCAGCAGGTGCTTCCTTGCGTTGTGCCCAGGCAGCCTAGCGTTGTGCCCCGGCAGTATAGTGACAGTCGCCGGTGACGGTTCATGACGTCAATCTTCGTCGGGCAGCTCAATGCCACGGTAGGCGATCGCCCGCCGGACGGCGGGGGGAATCGGCGCAGCCCGTCCTTTGATGGCCCGCCATAAAATTTCATTCAGCTCGAAATCATCGATCTTGTCGTATTCGCTGAAGTCCATTTTGCTCGATCGCTCGGCGCCGTAGGCCAGCTTCGTGTTCGTCGCGTTCAGGTCGATGCGAGCCGCTTCGTGGGTGTACGGCGTCAGATCGGGCTTCTCGGTAAACGATTCGAACATCGGCGTGGCGGCGGCGTCGAACTGGCTCAAGGGGGGCAACCCCAAAATCAATTCCATCGTCCGCATCATGCTGACCGTACTGTATTGCGTGCTGTCGAGATGCTTCCGGCGAACATAAGGGCTGATCGCCAACCCGATTGTGCGATGCGCATCGACATGGTCGGCCCCATTCTGCGCATCGTCTTCGATGACGAAGATCGCAATTTCGGGCCAGTACTTGCTGTGGCTGATGGCGTCGACCAGCTTCCCCAGCGCCAGGTCATTGCTGGCCACGCAGGCTTGCGGTGTGTGAGCTCCCGGCTTCGTACCCTGCGTGTGGTTCTCTCCCAGGCTCATGATCATGAATCGCGGCAGCTCGCCGTTTTTTTCATATTCACTGAATTCTTCGAGAAACACGGCGACATTGTCGGTGTCGCGAACAGTCGTCCCGGCGACGCGCGGCAGGCCGTATTTCGGGGAGGTATGTCCTACGAGACCCGGTACCCGACCTTCCATGCGAAGTGAGCCGTCGGGTTCGCTGACGCGGCCGCCATATTCGCCATAGCTGCGGTAACTCACACCGTGCCGTTTGCAGGCGTCCCAGAGATAGCCGCTGGGGGCGTTCGACAGATCGCCATCATCATCGTCGTCGATGCCCTGCCGCCGCGAGTAGGTGAGAGCCCAATTGCGGGCAATGTAGTCAGTATTGTAGGCCATCGTCGACCACGGATGTCCGTCGGCCGACACGTGCCCGTTGCAATACAGGTTGTCGAGCAGAACGAATTCATTGGCAAGTTTGTGCTGATTGGGAGTAATGTCTTCGCCGAACATGACGAGGCTCGGGTCGCCATTGCCGCGGGGAAGATCGCCGAACACCTGATCATAGGTGCGGTTCTCTTTTATCACATACAGCACGTACTTGATGGGTGACGGGTCGCCCACTTTTGCCGGAATGGCTGTCTTTCGCGAAGTCGGAACCGCGCTCAGCAATTTGTCGGAATACGGGCAGTTGCGATACACCTGATCGGTATATTTCGCCAGTTGCTTTTCATCGGGAATGTCGACGATCGACAGCGCTCCCGAGAGCGTGGTGCCGATGTGCGAGAACGGAATTCGCCGGTATCCCCCTTCTTCACCGGGTTGGGCGAGCGTTTCGTCGATCTTCGCCTGCTCGGGCTTGTTCGACCGGCTGTGGTTCCCTTTGCCGACTCCGACGAGCAATTGATGCCCGTCACGAGTGACGGCGACCGCCGTTGGATACCAGCCCGTGGGGATGAATCCTTTCACCTGGCTGTGGCGTGGCTTTTCAATGTCGATGACAGCCACGCAGTTGTTGTCGGCATTAGCGACGAACAGGGTTTCTCCTTCGGGATCAAGGCCGAGCGCATCGGGAGTGCTGCCTTCAGGCGCCTGCGGAAAAAGAGCGGTGAAAATGGTTTCCTGTATGGTTCCCGTCGTCGTGTCGATTACCCAGACAGCATTGCTCGAAGCGCAGGCGACGAACAATCGATCTTCGGTGGGGTGCAGGGCCAACTGGTTAGGATGTTCGCCGACCGAAATCCGTGCGATCGTCCGTAGCGTCTGGGGATCGACGACGAGGACTCGCCGGTCGGCCCAGTCGCTGACGTACAGCAAACCGTTCCGCCCCTGGACAACATCATAGGGGCGTTTGCCGCACGCCGCCGAGACGGCTTCTTTCGACTGGTCGTCGACAATCCGGGTAATCATGCCGCCCGCCCGCTCGTCGGTGGTTCCCTGGCCCCAGGCGAAAGACTTGTTGCCCCCTTTAGGAAGAATCGTCAGCGAATAGAGCGTGCCCGTTTTCGTTTCCAGACAGAGTCCTGTCCGGAATCCCGAATCGGCCGCGGCTTTGCCATCAGAGACCTTAAGTGGCTTGGGCACCACCGGCGCCCGTGGCTGAAACGCGCCATCAGCCCACCCAAAGTGCATCAGCGAACCCGCGCCCCCACCCGACCACCACAAGTTTTCGGCCTTCGAATCGGCAGCCAGGCCGAACCAACTCTGCGGGGCTTTCTCGACAGCGGCTTTTTTTCCCGTCGCCAGTTCGATGGCTGTCAATTCGTGGGCATTGTAGCCGCTCGTGGCGACAAAGGCATACACACCGTCAGGAGACGTCACGATGTTGAGGGGCAAGTCGGTAAGTGGTACCTGTTTGCCGGCGGGGGTCAATCGCCAGCCATTCGGAAGCAGAAAGCCATCCTCGGTAGGGCCGGCTGTGGAGCGTGGCTGGGCCGGTTTCGGAGTCTCTTGCGACCAGATCGGAGCCACCCCCAAAAGGCCAGCCAAAAAAATGACACTCCCAAAGGAAATGCGGTCGCCCATGACAATGCGCTCCTGAATGACCCTTGAAATTTTCACGCCGACGGCCTTAAAAAAGTTATTGCGCCGCGAACGAATGGTGCGCCGAGAGTTTACGCCCTGCGCATCGCCGAAACAAGAAGCGGGCACTCGTCATCACAATTTTTGATTTGAATGGTTTGCCAGCAAAAAGTTCACAACCCTCGGGCGTGACCGCTTCAAGCGGTGGCAGGAGCGTTCAATTCGGCGTTTTACAGAACGTTGACCGCTTGACCGACGAGCTGTGCAAATTCAATGTGTGCGTTCCAAACTGGCGTTCTATCGGCAGCGTGCGGTAAACTTACGCAAAACACGCCTTTCGCGTCGACGAATTCCCACCAGCGCCCGGCTGCTGTTGAATCGTCGTGCTGCGGACCGGTGTAAATCGAATTTCATGCCTGTCGGAGGAATGTTCGTGTCCATTTTGAGGCGGCTGCCGATTCTTGGTTGCCTGGCGATGTTCGTGTGCCTCGCTGGATGCAGTCGAAAATCGAAGCCAGACATCGTTGAAGAAGCGACTGAACCGTCTGCCAGCGGAGTTGTACGCATTTCCCGAGAGTTGCAAGAGCAACTGGGGCTTGATCTCCGGGAAGCAGGCCGGCGAGAGGTCTTAAGCACGCTACCCGCCACAGGCTGGCTCCAGACGCCGCCCGGCAAAGAGGCCATCGTCAAGGCGCCTGTGGCAGGTTTCGTCAGTGAAACCGCCGGCCGAGACTTGCCGCGACTGGGCCAGACCGTCGACAAGGGCGAGCGCCTCGTCGCCCTGCAAGTCTTTTTGACGCCCCAAGAGATCTCGCAGCTGGTCAGCAACAAAGAAGACGTAGATATCGTCATCGAGCAGTCGCGCGTCTCAATGAAGCTGGCCCAGGAACAATTAGAACGTCTCGCCGCGGCCAAAGACGCGGTGCTCGGCACACGCCTGGCCGATCTCAGAGAGATTTACGAACGGTCGAAAGCGGCTTACCAGGAGTCGCGCGACAAACTGCCATTTCTATTGCAGGAACCCTACGAAGGACTGGCCCTCGTCAAGCCGGTGGAACTCAACGCGCCCCTGGGCGGAAACGTCTTGAACGTGCATGTCGCGGCCAATGAATTCGTGATTCAGGGCGACCCATTGTGGACGATTGCCGACTGGTCGACTCTTTGGATTCGCGTTCCGGTCTTCGAGAGCGACTTGCCGGCCGTCAGTCGTAACGACGTGGCGCAAGTCGCCGTTCCGGGCACACTGCAGCGATTGCCAGCCCGGCCTGTCAAAGTACTGCAGGCCACGAAACCTCTGTCGCGCACTGTCGATTTACTCTACGAGATGAGCAATGCCGATCTCGCGCTGCGCGTCGGACAGGCGTTGACCATCGAACTCCCCACAGGCGAACCAGTCGAACAAGTTGTCATTCCGCGCAGCGCGGTTCTCTGGGACGGTCTGGGAACCGCCTGGGTTTACGTCCGGTTCAATGGCGAATCGTTTCGTCGCCAGAAAATCGAGACCGGCCGGCTGCTGGCCGATGAAATCGTGGTGACGCGGGGCCTCGCCGGAGGCGAAGAGGTGGTCGCAGTCGGGGCCGAAAGTCTTTATGGGCAGGAATTCAAAGGGATGATTCCCAAAGACGACGATGACGATTAGCAATCGCCATAAAAACGGGCTGTCGCGGCTCACGTTCAGACGTCGAGACTGGCAGGGAGAAGCATCTTCGTTGGGGGCCAGGCGATGCAATCATTCCGAAAGAGGTAGCGCACCGAGGCGGT
>JAYTRB010000627.1:0-1670 GCA_043746425.1 Planctomycetia bacterium | reverse complement strand
CTCGGCACCGGAAGCCTTCGCCGCCGGGCGCAACTTCTGCATTTTCGCTCCGATCTTCAGATGCTGGATGTTCGCGGAAACGTCGAGACTCGATTAAAGAAACTCGATGCGGGCGAATACGATGGCCTGATTCTGGCCGTAGCCGGGCTCAAGCGACTGGGCTTGGAGGGCCGGGTTTCGCAGGAGCTTTCGCCCCCACTCATGTATCCTGCGGCAGGACAGGGGGCGCTGGGAATCGAGTGCCGCTCTGACGACATTGAAACGGCCGCACTTCTGGCACAGGTGGATGATCCGCTGACACGCAGCCGCGTGACGGCCGAACGGGCGTTGCTTTCCGCACTACGTGCCGGCTGTCATGCCCCTGTGGGGGCTTTCACACGCTGCGAGGGAAACGAACTGGTTTTGGAAGCGGTGGTTTATAGCCCCGACGGGAAAGAGCGGATTTTCGCCTCAGGCCGCGATTTGATGGCAAATTCTGCCGATATGGGGCGAGATGTTGCGGAAAGGCTGCTTGCGAAAGGGGCCAATCGGTTAATTGCCTCAGCAGCGCCGGGGCGTTAATGGGCTTCAAAACAGGGGACGGTGCCCGACAGCGAACCACGGAACGCGAAAAATCTGATGGAGACATTGAATCGCGAGAGAAAAATCGCTAATCTACCTGTTTCGACCCCCGTTCCCCAATGGGAGTCTGGCGGTCAGACGTCCGTGCCATGTTGACGGACGCGGACTCGGGGGCAGTCGCCGAATTGCGTTTTTTTAACGTAATTCGAGTCGCCCCGACAATATAATGTGACAATCGAGTTGAGGAATCTTCTGGTGACAAAGTCGTATCTTGCGAAAACGGGCGAAGTGCATCCCGACTGGCTGCTGGTTGACGCCGATGGGCAGGTTGTTGGGCGGCTGGCAGTCAAGCTGGCCACCATTCTGATGGGCAAGCATAAGCCGATCTATACTCCGCACGTCGATTGTGGCGATTTCATCGTGGTGATCAACGCCGAAAAGGTTCGCTTCGGCGGACGACGGATGGCGCATGCGACGCACCCGAATTTCACCTCAAAGATGCTGACCAAGACGTATGATCACTTCACCGGTTATCCCGGCGGCCGAAAGGTTGTGCCCGCTGCCGAGATGCTCGAACGCCGGCCCGAAGAGATTTTGCGATTGGCGGTACGACGAATGTTGCCCAAGAATAAACTGGGGCGGCAAATGCTTAAGAAGCTCAAATTGTATCGCGGCACACAGCACCCCCATCAATCGCAAGTGCCGCAACCCAAAACGTTATAGAATGATTGCGCGGGAAAGCTTTCAGTCGCCTCCTGCGAAACATACCACACAATACGCCTTTCTCACACGAAATGGTTATGGACAACGCAGACAACGAAAACGCTGAACAACCGGAATTGCCCACCAGTGAGCAGCCCGCCGAAGCGGTCGCAGGGCCAGGCCAGCTCGCCGAACCGGCTGAAGGACAAGCGGCCGAAATGAATGGCGATTCGACGGGAGGTCTTACCCTTGGGGCGGAGGCCGCCGTACCCGAGATTCGTCTGCCGCGCACGCTTCGCGGTAAGATCGAGGCCGACGGCACGGCCGTGAGCACTGGCCGGCGCAAGACGGCAGTGGCCCGCGTGCGGGTAAAAAAGGGGACGGGCAAAATCACGGTTAACGATCGT
>JAYTRB010000626.1:0-2916 GCA_043746425.1 Planctomycetia bacterium | reverse complement strand
GCAAGATTCGTTCCTTTCGGAGGCTAAATTTCATCGGGAGATGGCAGATTCGAGCAGGCATGAGTATGCGTTCTTCGACTATTGGACCGATTTTACTAGCTTTCAGATGCGAGCGATCCGTTCATTGGAGACAGGGGGTGCATTCTCTTTCACTCGGCCGACAGCCGTACATTTTCCCGATCAATTACCGAACGGCAACGATCTTGCGAAGAGTTTTGAAGATATTGAGGTCTTGTCGTACGGACCTGGCACCGACGCGATGTTCCGATTTTGGCAGGCCACGCGGCAGGCACCATTTCTTGCCCGGGTTGGTTTGAATTCGGCGTGGTTTGATGATTGGCACGTGCCGCTCGTGCTGCCGCCGCCCACGTGGGAAGGCAAGCTCCATCCGATTGACGAGTTTTTCGCGTTGCTGGCTAATGGCAGGGGGCATGTCATCGGTATTGTGGAGCTGCACGAAAAACCATTGTGCTTGGTATTCGTTTCGAACGGCCAACTGTCGATGCGCGCGTTTATGGATCTTGATGCCGGCGCTATCCCGCGTCGGCTGGAACGGTTCCCGTGGGACGTCACCGCGGAGCAAGGGTCCGATTTTCCAGGCCCATGCGAGCAGCATCCGAATCTCACAGCCCAAGTGGTCGTGCGCGATATCGACATCGGCACATTCAAGGCAGGCGAGCAACCGTATTTCTATCCAGTTTCAGGTGTCGTGTGCAATCTCTCCAAGGCCGCGTCCGTCGCGGACGCAGTGTCGGCGGTTCAGCCAGAAATGGCTGTCCATGATACGACCGCATGGCACGTCGAGTTGGTTGAATGCAATCGAGCGATGGATGCGACCGATTTCCGTTTGACTTTTCCGCCGAATACCGTCTACGTTGACGACGCCCAGCGGGAGTCATTCGTAACCGGCGACATCGAAGGACAGGTCGCGCGCATCGCTGACACCGCGATCAACTTCAGTTCGGCCGGTAAATCCTGGTGGAAGTCATGGGCCGTGGTCTGTGTCGGCATACTCGTGATTGGTGCATCGGCATATTGGCTGAGGCGACGTTTTTAAATATCGTCGAGGAAGTGATATGGTAGCAGTCGCAGTGTTCCTGACAACGATTGCGCTCGCCTCGGACAGCGGAACCCTCGATGCCGCGCAAGACGTGCCGATCCCCGGCTGCGGAGTGTGCGCCACCTATAGTTTTTTACGGTGCCTAAAGCGGCCGGCAACCTTGGCAGAGCTGAGCGCGCAGTTTCGCGCTGATAAGATGGGGTTTGATGCGCAGGCCGTGTCGATTGAACAAATTCAAAACGTGCTTTTGCGGCAGCGGTTGCCGACGGACGCATCGCGTTTCTCGCCTGGGTCTCTCGCGCGCCTGCCCACCCCGTGTATTCTCTACTTTCGCCCGGGACGCTGGCCACGCGGAGCGGCCCAGTCCACCGGGCACTTCGTTACATTGGTAAAATTCGTTGAAAACCGCGGCGTTATACTTGACTGGTCCGGCGTGACGCTTGAGCCCGCCGTCCATGTGCCGATTTCGGTCATTGAACAACACTGGGACGGAGAGGCAATTGTTATGCATCAAGATCGTGATGTGGGTTGGAGGCTGGTCGGCGTTGTGCTGTTGATCGGCGGACTGGCGGGCGTGCTGCTTCTGCGCGGTCGCCGGCTTATTGGAAATCGACACCTGGCCGTATGGATGCTGCTGTGCGCGGGAATGCAGGGATGCGGGGGAACCGTGCCCGCGGAATCCGACGAAACGCCGGAGCCGACGCTGCTTTTCTCTGAACCGATCGCTCGGCTTGGAGTGCTATCACCAGCGACTCTCTCTCGGCACGAATTCGAGTTTCAGGTTTGGGACGCGGGCGCGGTGACAATTCTCGGTGTTGACGCCTCATGTGGCTGTACCGTTCCCGATTCGAGTCTTTTCAATCGGGAGTTGACAGCCGGAAGCGTGCATAAGCTCAAGGTTACTGTCCGTGCCGACGGGGAGGCGTCAGCTAGCACGAAAACATTACGGATTCGCACCGACCCTGAGTCGACCGCACCCCTCGTTCTTGCGATCGCGTACAGCCGGAGCGACCCGCCTCAACTGTCTGTTCATGAGTTGGTGGCCGACGCGAGTCCCAACCTTCCCGCGACGGTCAAGTTTGCGATCACCTATCGGCACAAAGCAGCGCAGCCCAGTGTTTCGATCGATCGCGGTCGCAGTGATTTCGGGGATTTCGAACTTGTCGACGCCCGCGCCGAGTCCAACTCTGTTCTACTGAATCCGGCAATGAAGGAGTCAATAACCGTCGATACGACAGCGATTGAGCTGCGAGCGAAAGAGCGAAAGCCGTTTGGTGAGCATCGCAACCGGCTGGTTCTGGCATTTGACGATGGAACATCGCAATCGCTGCCGACACTGATTCGTGTCCCGCACCCAGTCAGACTCGCTGTTGACCGTCTTTTTGCGGGTGTTCTGTCGCCGGGGCAATCCGTCACCAAACGGACGCGGATGACTTGTCCGCGCGAATTCGGCGAACCGCGCGTTGCATTTGACGGAGACGGGATCTTTGGCGTTGCAGTGGATGGAGATGAGCTTATGGTGATGGTCTGGGGTCCAACAACACCGGGACGATTCTCCGGCAGGGTGCTGATTTCGTTCGCCGCGATTGAACTTTCGCCCGTAACTCTGAACGTTGAAGGCATCGCGCGAGACGACGGCGGCAAGTGACGGCCGGGGGGCATTTCGTGGAGTGAACGCTTGACATTCTGGGTACCACAATGGTTCTGCGTTGCCTGACTAGCATGCGCCCGGTCCTGGTTGGCTTCGTGTGCGGCTCGGCATACTGTCGTGCAGCGCCGGAAATTGGGGATTGGTGGCTGGCGCCTCTTTCGCTTGTGCCGATCCTTTGCATGATCGCGTCTACACGCATTGATGC
>JAYTRB010000625.1:0-2196 GCA_043746425.1 Planctomycetia bacterium | reverse complement strand
TTGCTGTTTGCAAGTCTGCAGCAATCTCGCCAGGAAGCACGTCAGCCTGAATGGGAAAGGGAGTGGGCAAAGTTGTGACCGACAAGCGAACGCGACCGATCAGGTGTTCCCGACCATGTGTCTGTTCCAGCCGCACCGTCAGAGTGCCGCCGGTCGATGATTCGACAGGTTCGGCGAACTCGAAGATCGCTCGATGCGATCTGCCCTCCTGTGGATGAATTCCCCAGGCCGTCGCTGCGTTGCCATCGACCGCCATCGCGATCGTCCACCCATCTTGATTGAAATCGGCCTGAGGATTCACAAGCCTCACCGAATTTGCAGCAGCGCCGGTTTCGCCTTTTTGGGCAAACTGAACCTGCAATTCATTGAGATGCAGGTTGCCATTGTCTTGTCGGCCAGGCCCCTTCATCGGAAGCGAATCGTCTGCCAGGACTTCAAGTCTCAGTCCGGTGATGCGAAATGCGGTCGACGCGGTAATCGTGTATGTGTCCGTCGCGGGACGGGCTCCCGTGGACAGAATGGAACCGTCGGGTTGTTTCGTCAGAGTCGCGCCGCCTGACGAAATGAATGTCTCCGGGTCGAGAATCTGCCAGGGAACGAGCGACTCGGCCAGCTTCTGTTCCCAGGCGGCAACTTCCGCCTGAACAGCCTGGGCCAGCAACGACCGATCGGCCTGAGCGACCAGTGCCGGAATTTCAGCCTTGCGTGCCAGCAGGCTCCGCCGCATGCGGGCGACGTTCGGGTCAGAGTCATACGCACGCTCGGCCTTGTCGACGCCAGCGAAGACCGCTTGCAGATTGTAGTATTCTTCCTGCGTGATGGGGTCGAACTTGTGCTCGTGGCAACGGGCGCAGTGAACGGTCGTGCTCACCAGAGTCGACATGGCGGTCGTCACGATGTCATCGCGATCGAGGTAGCGCGCAATCTCGCGATCGATCGTGTCTTCACGAATATCGCGGAGCGAGCTTTCATCCCACGGCCCGGTCGCCAGAAAGCCCATCGCCGCGATGGCCTCTTCGTCGTCGGGATAAAGGACATCCCCGGCAAGCTGTTCTTCGACAAAGCGGACGTACCCTTTGTCATCATTGAACGAACGGATCAGAAAATCGCGGTACGGCCATGAATTCGGGCGCGGACGATCTTGATCGTTGCCGTGCGTCTCGGCGTAGTGGGCGATGTCCATCCAATGGCGCGCCCAGCGCTCGCCATATTGAGGGCTGGCCAGCAGCCGATCAACCAGCCGCTCATAGGCATCAGGTGCTTCGTCGGTAAGAAACGCTGTGGTCTCTTCGGGTGTTGGTGGCAAACCGACAAGATCGTACATGACCCGTCGCAAGAGCGTTCGCTGATCGGCCTCAGGTGCGTGAATGAGGCCCTTCTCGTTAAGCCGCGCGAGAATGAACTGATCGATCGGCGTACGCACCCAGTTGGCGTCATCAACCGATTCACTTTTTGGGGCGGCCGGCTTGACCAGCGGCTTCAGAGACCACCATTCCTCGGCAGCGTCGGCCTTGTTGAGCGGCGTTGTGTAGGCAGCCCCGTCGTCGAGCCATGACTTGAGAATGGCAATCTCATCGTCGGCGAGCTTGTTGCGCTTGTAGGGCATTCCTGGTTCGACCTGATGTGTGACCAGTGCATACAAGCGACTTGTGGCCGACATCCCAAGGACAATGGCCGGCCCTCCTTCGCCCCCTTTGAGAAGCCCCTCGCGCGTCGTCAAATCGAACCTGCTGCGCGTCAGCCTTCCGCCGTGGCACTCGACGCAATGCTTTTCGATAATCGCCGCGGCCGCCTTCCGGCGGGATAATACCTCTGCGTCGGGCTGCGACTCATCGGCCGTAACGGGAAGACGGGCGAAGAGGCTAATGCCCGAGAGGACGCAAAGTGCGATCATCGACACCGCAGCAGCACGCGAGATTTGAGCGGTCTGGCTGTACGGCATCGTCATCCACCGGCAGAAAACGCATTGACAAATCTTGATTGGTTTATTTTAACCAGAGCGACGATGCTTTTGAACGCCAGATCTGCAATTCCAAATCGCGAACTCCACCCGGGCTCGCATTTCCCGGGCAGAGACGGGAAATAAGAGATTTCCGCTCGTTTCCAGATTTTTTCATCCCGCGACAGGGGACGGTTCAATCTGCGATTCAAGGCCACGACTCGAAGTTCCAGACCGACCGCACCGCAAGTCGCCCG
>JAYTRB010000624.1:0-10340 GCA_043746425.1 Planctomycetia bacterium | reverse complement strand
AGAAACCGAGTTTCGCCAAACCAATGCATCGCGCCTGGACCACAGGGTCTTGTTTGGCGCCGCGCCAATGCCCGTGAACGCAAAGAACCGCTGGCCGCTTTCCGGCGCCATCCGGGATGTAGGCATTGGCCGTCATGAAGACCTCGGGCCGGGACTGAAAAATCACTTTTTCGACGCGATATCCTTCGCGGACGATTTCCCCGAGCTTTTTGGGAAGTAGATCGCATGCCTCGCCTGGAAAGCCTCCCCAGGAGTCGAGCAGTTTCTGTCGCAACTGCTGTTTGTGATTCGTCCACTCGCCGAGCGTCTCGACGGGCGCGTCCTTCCCGCGCAGCTCGTGATATCGGCGATGAATGTATGCCAGAAACTGGTCAGTCGATTTCGCCGCGGCTGTAGGGACAGGCATGAAAACGTCTCTTGCTGCTGACACCTTCGTGACGCAAGCTGCCAGCTTGCAAATGGGCACTCTCGCGCCAAGCCAGATTAGCCACATTTGAACGTGAATGCTATTAAAGCCCAGGAGGGGCGTCCATAAAAGAGCGGTGACAAGGGCCATGTCCATTTAAACGTCGTACCCCAGATCGGTTTCAGTCGGTCCCCACGGGCGATCGACTCTCGGTTTCGATATAGTGCATGTTCATTACACCCACCCCGACCACGCTCGACAGACCCCCGGAATCGTCGGCGTTCATTTTCCTGCACAGCCGCCGATTTGTCGTTCATGTCTACTTCATTAAACGCCGCGCTCGCCGCTCCCTTCATCCGCGTTCGCGGGGCGCGCGTGCATAACCTCCAGAATGTCGACATCGATATTCCGCGCGGCAAGCTGGTGGTCATCACCGGTGTCAGCGGCAGCGGCAAAAGTTCACTGGCCTTCGACACTCTCTTTAGTGAGGGGCAACGGCGTTATCTCGAGACCCTCTCGGCCCAGACCCGCGCCTATCTCGATCAGATGCAGCGCCCCGATGTCGACGAAATTGAAGGGCTTCCCCCTGTGCTGTCGATCGAACAGCGCGTCTCGGCGGCTCATCCGCGGAGCACGCTCGCCACGACGACTGGTATCCAGGATTTTCTGCGGCTGCTCTTCGCCCGCGCAGGAACGCCGCACTGTCCCAGTTGTTCCCGGAAGCTGTCGCAACAATCGACGCAGGCCATCGTGGATGGAATCTTGTCGCTCGAAGCAGGACGCAAGGTAATGATCGTCGCGCCTCTTCTGCGTGGCAAAAAGGGAATGCACCGCGAACTTTTTGAAAAGATCTGCCGCGAGGGATTCGTGCGGGCCCGCGTCGACGGCGCGATTATCGATGCCTCATCTCCTCCGGAATTAAAGAAGTCTAAACCCCATGACATTGACGTCATTATCGACCGCATCGTCGTCAAGGACGGTCTGCGGGCACGATTGCACGAATCGGTCGAACTGGCACTGCATCACGGAAGCGGGGCCTGCATCGTGAGCCACGAAGAAAATGCGCACTGGCGAGACCGGCTCTTCAGCACGCGGTTTGCCTGCCCCGATTGCGAGTTGAGTTTTCCTGAAATCGAGCCTCGCACCTTCAGTTTCAACAGTCCCTACGGCGCGTGTCCGGCATGTCAGGGGCTGGGAATGATTCGTAATGAGATAACCACCACGCCCCACGACACCGTCGGTAAGCCGACTGCCACTTCTGGCGAATTGAGCGAATGTGTGTGTCCCGAATGCCGCGGCGCACGCCTGGGCCCTGTTGGTCGCGCCGTGACCTTAGCGGGCGTTCCGATCCAGGATTTTCTGGCACTCACGGTTACCGAGGCTGAACGATTCGCCCCGTGGACTGACCTGAGTCGGCTGGCTCCCCCTGCCCGCCTGGTGGCCGCGCGAATCATCCCAGAAATTCAGCGGCGCCTGCAATATCTATGCAAAGTAGATGTCGGTTATTTATCGCTTGATCGACCGACGCAAACTTTGTCGGGCGGGGAGTTCCAACGGGCACGAATTGCCGGCTGTCTGGGCGCGGGGCTGATTGGCGTCTGTTACATTCTGGACGAGCCAACGATTGGTTTGCACCCGCGCGACACCGAGCGCCTGCTCGAAACACTGCGCGAACTGCGCGACCAGGGAAACAGCCTGGTGGTCGTCGAACACGACCTCGAAGTGATGGCGTTGGCCGATAATCTCATCGATCTGGGTCCTGGGGCCGGCCGCGAAGGAGGATGCGTTGTCGCTCAGGGCACCCCGGCGCAAATCATGCGTGACGAACATTCGGTGACAGGCCGCTTTCTGCGAAGCCGATTTGAAGCGGCTCGCCCCTCGATCAACGAGATCGCCACCTCTCAGCCGATTGGTAATTTCAAGAAATCGACTTTGCCGGTTGGGGCCGAACCTCTTTTACCTCAAGCCTCCAGCCCCGAATCCCAACAAAACCAGCGGCAGCGCCGGCTGGTCGACCTTTCGCGGAGCGTGCTTGTCGAGCATGCGGTCAACCACAACCTCAAGAACCTTTCGGTTCCCTTTCCGCTGGAGGTAATCACCTGCGTGACAGGTGTGAGTGGTTCGGGTAAGAGCACCCTGGTGATGGAAACGCTCATTCCCAGAATGCGAGCGGCCCTGGCCGCGCGACCTTGGGGCGACACCGCGCCCCGCATCCCTGCGCTTGCAGACGGTGCGGCAACCAAAGCCGCCGTGCGTTCTGCCGACAATCTGCCGGGAGCCGAATTAATCGACCGGCTGGTCGAAATCGATCGATCGCCACTCGGTCGAAATGCTCGCTCGAACCCGGCAACTGCCTCAGGAATGTGGGACGCGATTCGGCGTGTATTCGCGCGCACCCGCGACGCACGAATCCGCGGCTTTCGCGCGAGCCGTTTCAGCTTCAATGCCGCCGGCGGACGCTGCGATGAGTGCCGCGGTGTGGGGATCCGGCGCCTTGTCATGCAGTTTCTTCCCGACATTGATGTCGTGTGCCCTGTGTGCCGGGGCACCCGCTTTAACCGGCAGACACTGCAGGTGAAATTTCGTGGCAAGTCCGTGGCAGATATTCTGGCGATGCGCATTGACGAAGCCGCGGGCTTTTTTGAGAACTTCGCTGAGCTCTCGGCGACGCTTCAGACATTTGCTGACGTCGGGCTGTCGTATTTGACGCTCGGACAATCGGCAGCAACGCTGTCGGGCGGCGAAGCGCAACGGATCAAGCTGGCGGCTGAATTGAGCCAGTCGCATTCGGGACGCACGCTGTACGTTCTCGACGAGCCGACAACGGGCTTGCACCCGGCTGACATCGAGCGGCTGGTCGACCTGCTCGAACGCCTGGCCGACGCCGGCAACACGGTGATTGTGATCGAACACCAGCTCGATGTCATCGTGCGAGCCGACTGGGTGATCGACCTGGGCCCCGAAGGAGGCGCCGCCGGAGGCCAGCTCGTCGCCGCCGGAACGCCCGACCAGATCGCTCAGTTTGCGACGAGCCACACCGGCCAGGCCTTGCGGAAGATGATGCAGTTTAACCGCCAATGAACGTCCCGCGCATTGGCAGCACAGCTACTTCCGAGAATACCTTCTCCAGCACTTCCCCTGCGGGACGAGAGCGGGAATTGGATTTCATGCGACGTGCGATTATGAAGTTGGTTAAATTCCGAAAAAGGCCTGACTATGGTTTAAATTACCACAGCGGCAGAATTATAGACATGATCGATACGTTTCGTAGAGCAGCGCCGCGGCACTGACAGGGCCACTCCTGATACATGCTCGATACCACCAAAACGCGCCACCGAAACGGGAGAACATGAGGCAACCGTTATTGACCCGCTGTCGGGATGCCGATACAACGGAGTCGTGGCTTCTATTAACCTTGGTCCGGCTATGGCAACGCGTCTGCTTTTACTGCTGCTGGTGACGACGCAACTCGTGTCGTGGAGCGCCGCGCCGCTTTATCTTTGCGTCGCACGCTGCGGCTCAGTGTGCATTGATCGAGGGAGCGAAAACTGCGGTTGTAACGAGAAATCGCACCGCCAGGCGCAGATCGGTCATCCGCTGTGCGACCAATGCAGGGAGCACGAAGAACATGGCGACAATGAGCCTGAAATCGCCGGGCACGTCCATTCTGTGTTCAATGATTGCGATTGCACGCACATTCAGATTTTGCACCGTCAGGGGCCGGTCGTGGTCCGCGGTTTAGCGCGGGCAGGTGACATGCAGCCCGCTGATTCGATTTCAGCGCCAGACGGGGGTTCGCTCGTCGAGTACGCCTTGTGGAAGTCAAGCGCGGGCCTGAACAGGCCGCGGCAGCTTGCTGCACCTCGGCTCGTTCTCTTGATGCTGGCGACAGTTGTCCGCCAGTGTTGATGCGCGCGCTGTGGCCAATTCGCCACAGTAGAGCGGCGTGAATTCTACTGAGCGCCACCGCGAAACGGATGCCTGAATTGCCTTTGGGTGGTATATCCACAGGTGGACAAGCGCGCGGGCTCAAATCATTCCTGCATTTGAAAAGAACCACGCAGCGCCTGTTGCGGAACTCACCAGAGTTCTTAGACACGCTCAATGCGGCAGCCCGAATCATGACGAATTCCAACGAATTCGGTTACCGTCGCCGGAACAATTCGGTCTCAACAACCGTCTGATCTCGCAGGCTGCAGCCCCCGCGACAATAGTCTGAATTTTTTCTGGGAGAGATTTTCATGTTCATATCCCCGGCGCTCGTTCCACCGTCCCAAGGGCCTGCGTCATCTGACGATCCACGTGCTGCCGCTAGCGTCTGGCAAAGTCGATTTGCCAGCGTCGTCTCGAACGTGATTGTTTTTAGCCTGTTGGCGGGCGTGTTGTATTACGGACATCACGCGGGGTGGAAAATCCCCCGGTTTTCTGAACTGAACGGTAAGTCCGGTGACAAGGCCGATGATTGGTGCGCGGAGCATCTCGTCCCTGAATCGCAGTGCGTCGAATGTCAGAGCGATCTGATGCCGCGGCCGAAGGAATTTGGATTCTGCCGCAAGCACGGCGTCAACGAGTGCGTATTGTGCCATCCGGAACTGGCGCAGGTGAATGGGGCGGCGCAACTGCCCGACTATGACAGCGTTCCGGCGCTGGCGATTCTTTCGCGCCCCGAGAACAACAGCCGCAATATTCTGCACAAGGGCCGCGTACAGTTCGCCTCAGAGGCGAGCGCGGCGAAGGCGGGCATCGACGTCGATGTTGTGCAGGAAAAGCCGATGCGTGACATACTGACGGCCAATGGAGAGTTGATGTTTGATCCGACGCAAGTCGCACATCTATCAAGCCGCGTCGCCGGAACGGTCGCCTCGGTCTTCAAGACTCTGGGTCAGAATGTCGCTGCTGGCGACGTTCTGGTGCTGGTTGATGCGGGCCTGGTTGGGCAGGCGAAATCGCAGCTGCTGCACAGCGTCGTCCAACTGCAACTCCGGCAGACGAACGCAGAACGGCTGCGTTCTGCGGCTTCTTCCATTCCCGCCAAGACGCTGATCGAGGCCGAAGCGGCGCTGCAGGAAGCCGAGATTGGTTTCATCACAGCCCGGCAGGGACTTGTCAATCTGGGATTCGACGTGCCCGAGCAGATTGACGAACGCGATGCGCGCAAGATTTCGGATGATCTGCAGTTTCTGGGAATCCCCGCGAGTCTGCGAATCGGTCTGCCACCCGGCGCACGAACCGCCAATTTGATTCCGATTCGAGCGCCCTACGACGGCGTGGTGGTGGCCTCAGATGTCGTCGCGGGTGAAGTCGTCAGCACGACGAATGTGCTGTTTACGATCGCCAACCCCCAACGGCTCTGGCTGACGCTGAGCGTCCGACAGGAAGATGCGGGATACGTCACAATGGGTTTGCCGGTCGAATTTCGCACTGACGACATCGCTCGCGAGGCGACCGGCCAGGTCTCGTGGATCAGTCCCACAATTGACGAGCGCACCCGCGCGGTGGCTGTGCGCGTTCGGCTCGAGAATACGGACGGGCGGCTGCGCGACAAAACGTTTGGAACAGGAACGATTGTCTTGCGCCAAGAACCACACGCCGTCGTCGTTCCGCAGGCAGCGGTGCAGGCGACGAGTGACGCCCAGTTCGTTTTCGTGCGCGACAAAAATTATCTGAAGGAGGGCGCGCCGAAGGTGTTTCACGTGCGGCAGGTACGAACCGGAGCGCGCGACGACCAATCTGTCGAATTGCTGGCCGGGGCATTATCGGGCGAAGTCATCGCCACACGCGGCAGCGCAGTGCTGCTGGCGCAGCTCCTGCGAAGCAACCTGGGGGCCGGATGCGGTTGCCATGAACATTGAAATCCTCAACGGCATCATCGACTTCTCATTGCGGCATCGACTGGCAGTGATTGTCGCCGCGCTGGCGGCCGCCGTCGCGGGGGTAATTTCATTGCGGCATCTCGACGTTGACGCCTTTCCTGATACGACTCCCGTACAGGTACAGATCAACACCATCGCGCCGTCCCTGGGGCCAGAAGAAATCGAACGCCAGGTTACCTTTCCCATTGAGCAGGCGATCGGAGGATTGCCGGGTCTCGAACAATTGCGCTCGATTTCGAAATTCGGATTTTCGCAGGTCGTCGTCGTCTTCGCCGATGGAACCGATATCTATTTCGCGCGCCAGCTCATCAATGAGCGGCTGACGACGGTGTCCATACCAACCGGCATTGCGCGACCGAAAATGGGACCGGTAGCGACCGGTCTGGGAGAAGTTTTTCATTACATCGTCGCCGGCCAGGGCACCGACCTTACCGACCTGCGCACAATCCACGATTGGGTTCTAAAGCCCCCTCTGCGAACAGTTCGCGGGACTGCTGAAATCAACAGCTGGGGAGGCCACGAAAAGCAGTACCAGATTCGGATCGATCCTGAGCGGCTCATCAAGCACGGGCTGACGTTCGAAGCTGTCGTCGCAGCGGTCGAGCATAATAATTTTAATGTCGGCGGCGGCAACATTAGTCAGGAAAGCGGGATGCTGCTGGTGCAGGGGCTTGGTCGCACAACGAGTCTGGCGCAGCTAAGGCAGATTGTCGTATCGGCTCACGCGGGAGTTCCGATCATCGTGGCGGACGTAGCCGATGTGGCCATTGGTCACGAAGTTCGGCGGGGCGCCGTCACCGCCGACGGCCAGGGCGAGGTCGTCCTCGGGCTGGGTTTCATGCTGATGGGCGAAAACAGCCACAAGGTGACCTGGGCCATGAAAGACAAGCTCGATTCCCTGAAAGGCAGCCTGCCGGCAAATGTCTCGGTCACGCCGGTTTACGATCGTACCGAGCTGGTCGATTTCGTAATCGACACGGTGCGCCGAAATCTCTTTGAAGGGGGCCTGCTGGTCGTGGCCGTATTGTTCGCCTTTCTGGGGAATCTGCGGGCGGCCATCATCGTCGCGCTGGCTATTCCGCTGTCGATGCTGTTCGCCTTCTGCGGCATGCTGAAATTCGGTATCGCTGCCAGCCTTCTCAGTCTCGGCGCCATCGACTTCGGAATGATTGTCGACAGCTCGGTGGTAATGATCGAGAATTGTGTGCGGCATCTGGCTCACAATCCCAATCAGGGGAAAAGCCGGTTGCAGATCATCCGTGAAGCGGCGGTCGAGGTTCGCCAGCCAACGCTGTTCGGCGAACTGATCATCATGATCGTTTATCTGCCGATTCTCACGCTCGAAGGCATCGAGGGCAAACTCTTTCGCCCCATGGCGCTGACCGTGATTTTCGCTCTGCTGGGGTCGATGGTGCTATCGCTGACCTTGATGCCGGTGCTGGCCAGCTTTTTGCTTCCGCGGTGCACCCGTGAGCGAGAGCCGTGGTTAATGCGCGTGGCCCACGCCATTCATTACCCGATTCTGCAATTCGCCATGCACCACAAAGCGGCCGTGATGGGACTCGCGGCCGGCGTGCTCGTCATCGCTTTTGGAATGATCGCCCCGCATCTGGGTTCCGAATTCGTCCCACGGCTTTCAGAAGGGGCAATTGCCATTGGCGTCGTGCGCCTGGCGGGAACCGATCTGGCCGAATCGATCCGCTACAACACGGCGATGGAGAAAGTGATTCTGCTGGAGTTCCCCGACGAAGTCGAGCACGTCTGGAGCCGCATCGGCACGGCAGAAGTCGCCACCGACCCGATGGGTGTCGAACTGACCGACACGTTCATTACCCTTAAGCCGCGCGCGAAATGGCGCAAGGCGCAGACACAGGCCGAGTTCACCGAACTGCTTGACCGTGCGTTGCGCGATATGCCGGGGCAGCGGCTGGCCTATTCGCAACCGATTGAAATGCGGATCAACGAAATGGTTTCGGGGGTCAGGGCCGATCTGGGGGTCAAGCTCTTCGGCGACGATTTCGACGTTCTCGTAAAAAAGGGCCATGAGATTGAAACCGTTTTGCGGTCGATCGCCGGCAACGCCGACGTCAACACTGAGCAGATCACTGGCCAACCGATGCTGCAAATCAAGGTGAAACAGGAACAAGTCGCGCGGTACGGCGTCTCGGCTCAGACTGTGCTGGAACTCGTCGAGGCAATTGGTTCAAAACCCCTGGGCGACGTGGTCGACGGACAACTGCGATTCCCACTGGCCGTGCGACTTCCCGAGCGGTATCGTGCCAGTCCTGCTGCGATCGGCGCCATTCAGGTCGCCACGGCCGCCGGAGAACGTATTCCCCTGTCACGACTGGCTTCAGTCGAAATTGTCGAGGGCCCTTCAACGATTACTCGTGAATGGGGGCAGCGACGCATCACGGTGACTGCCAACGTGCGCGGGCGCGACCTGGGAAGTTTCGTCTCCGAGGCCAGAAAGAAAATTGCCGACCAGGTGGCGATTCCTTCCGGCCGATATCGCATCGAATACGGCGGCCAGTTCGAAAATCTTGACCGAGCCCGAACCCGGCTGGCGATTGTCGTCCCCCTGGCTCTCGTCCTGATTTTCATTCTCTTATATTTCACATACCACAATGTCGTTGACGCCCTGCGGGTGTTCACGGGCATTCCCTTTGCATGGGTGGGGGGAATCCTGGCACTCTGGCTGCGCGATATGCCGTTTTCGATTTCGGCTGGCATCGGCTTTATCGCCATGTCGGGAGTCGCCGTGCTCGATGACATGATTCTCGTCTCATACATTCGCCAGCTCCGCGGCAGGGGCGTGGCGCTCGACGAGGCGGTGACGCAGGCAGCCGTCACTCGCCTGCGACCGGTGCTGATGACGACCCTGGTTGCGAGCCTCGGCTTTCTGCCCATGGCCTTCAACGATGGGATGGGGGCCGAGGTGCAGCGCCCCCTCGCGACCGTCGTGATCGGGGGGGTCATTGGAGCGATGATCATGTCGCTGCTGGTGCTGCGGGTTTTGTATCTGATCTTCAACTGGCCCGAGGCCCGACGGGGAGCGGCCCTGGCCGCGGCGCCAAGCGGCCAGGTTGTTTCGCCAGGCAACGACCCTTTTTATCCTTGAGTCACACTTTGAAATGAGCGACTTGCCAGCCTACCGCCGCGACATTCTTCAAACCGTTAACGGATTTGATTGTGCTTCGTGGCCCGTCGTTTACCGTCCATCATTTCCAAATTTATTGAGGAGCACCGTGATGACATATTCAACGTCTCTCTGCACCAGCGGTCTGGCCGCGATGATTGCACTGCTGATCGGGTGCGGGCAACGTGAAAGCAATTCACCGAGTGTTGGCGCCGCACCGGCCGGCAAAGGGGGTCTCGTCGCCAACGCTGATGTGGCCAGCACGAGTAAGGTTCATTCGCACGATGGCTGGTGGTGCGACGAGCATGGCGTCCCCGAAGAAGTCTGCGGCCAGTGCAATCCAAAACTGGCTGCCGAATTCCAGAAGAAGGGGGACTGGTGCAAAGAGCATGATCGTCCTGATTCGCAGTGCTTCGTTTGTCATCCCGAACTTGAAGCGAAATTCGCCGCGCGCTACGAAGCCAAGTTCGGCGCCCCGCCCCCCAAACCAGAATAATAAGGCGCGGCATTTTCTAATCGAGAACCGACCGGCCTGAAATCAACGTCGTTACAGGCAATCGCCAATCGCGGCCGTCGATGCCCGGCGACCGTCCTGATTTTCACCCGCCTGCTACGGCGGCGGTTAAACATTTTTGTGCGTCACCCGTCACACGGCCATCTTTCGCCAGCTAACGCCCTTCACCTCGGGGTCGATGCTGACCCGGGCAACGACTTCTTCCACCAGTCGATCGTTCTGTCCGCGCGCGACGATGTCGGCAGAAACGACGGTACGCTCTGCCTCCGCATCGGCTGTCGTCAGACCTTGCAGACAAAGGCGTGCGTCGCTGCCAATATGCCGCAGCAGAATGGTGCGGATATAAATGTCGTGATCTGCCGCGCATTCGACGCGCAAGTGATATAACCGTTCCAGATCGGGAGCGGA
>JAYTRB010000623.1:0-5808 GCA_043746425.1 Planctomycetia bacterium | reverse complement strand
GATTTGAACTCCGTCCAGATCCATGATCTGCCGGTCTCCCATTTCCAGCAGAATCGGCCCGTCGAACCCATTCATGCGGGCGACCTCCATCAGGTACGGGTAAATCGTCCCCCGATGGGCGTACTGATACGCCTCGTTGCAGAACAAACGAAAGACCGGCTTATGCCGCACGGTCAGTTGCACGTGATCGACCGTCGGCGTCCCCAGCGATACGCCTTCGACATCGCGCCCCAGGTGGGCGGCGGTTGCCACTCGTGAAATCGTCTCTTCACCCACCTTGGCCGAGGCACTGATTCTTATGATCGAATCGCCAGGACGCGTGTCATCGATGGCGACGAACGCGAGTTTGGCGATTTCCTGACCAGCGGGAATCTGTGCCGGTTCGGCGCGCACCCCCTCGGGCAACCCTTCGACCGTAAGGTCGATCGGCCCCGTCAGCCCCCCTTGTCGATCAATGCGCAATTCCAGTTCGCCGCGGGCCCCCTGCACCAGGTTCGCACAATCCGCCACGGCCGTGAGCGAGAAATCGGGACGCGTCGGCCGGATTTCCAGACGATACAACGCCACAGCGCGGCCTCGTCGCACGTCGCGGACGCGGACAAAATATTTTCCATCCGACGGGGCGCGCCATTCGAGCCGGCAGGGCTTGGGCAACAATTCGACCGTGCTGGCCTTTGCCAGTTCCCCGCCATTGGCGTCGCAGAGAGAGAGCATGGGAAGTGAGCCTGCGCCGCGCGGGAATGGCTGGCATTCGACAGTAAGCGGCTGGTCTTTGCCGGCCGGGAAGGCATACCAGTCATCGTCTCCCCCCGGCGACAATCGGCCATAAACGACCGTCGGCCCCGAAACGGCAGTGGCACTCGCGACCGAATCGTTGGGCTCGGTTTCAACGACGACGGGAAATGCGGTCGCTTCGAGAGAGACGGCATTGACGGTGGGGCGGGCAGGGGTGAAGACGAATGCCCCCGCTGCGCCGGCCGGAAAGCAGATCTTTTCTGGCGTGCTTCTTAGCGTGCCCGTACCAGAGAGCGAGAACAATTCGATCGTGTCTGAATGTCCCGTCTGGCCCCCCGGCGGAAAAGCAAACGTGACGTAGGGCGCCGAAGAAATGGTGATGCGATAGACGTACTGCGGTCCGCCACGAAAATTAAGATTGGAAACAAGCAGCCGATATTCGCCCGTCGCCGGAACGCGAAAGGCGAGCACGGGGTCGCTGCCGACGCGCATTTCCTCGACCGCCTGATTCCGCCCGTGCATGTCATGAATTTCGACCACCGGATCGAGCGGTGAACCGAGCCGGGCGGCGGCGATGTCGAGCGACACGACCTCGCCCGCCGCGGCTTCGAATCTGAAGTAATCGAGATCGCGTTCGCCGGCGATCTGCCCGTTGATCGTCACGGGAAGGTCGATATGCTCGGCCCGGTCGGGAAGTGAATTCGATTCAGACTCGATGAACTCGGGCAAATCACCCACGATGAAGGGCCGGCCGCCGGTTCCGCCGCTGGCCGACGAAACGCGCCACAGGGTTTGACCAAGGGGCGCGTCGGCAGCGATGGCAATTTCAGATTTCCATTCGCGGGGATACGTGATGGGGCTGTTGCCCGGTTTGCGGCGCGGCGACGGTTCGTAATTTCCTGTCACTTTTTCGACGAGTTCAGGGGGCGCAGTCACTTTGTCGCCGACCAGGCGGAAGCGCGTGTACGGCGGCAGGAATTCTCCCCCGACGCGCACGGGGACGACCGTTCCGCGGCGGCCTCCCGCGGGAAAAATATGGGTGCTCGCCGGCTCAGTCGGCACCTGCTGGGCCGAGCAGGGCGAAATCAGGCCGGCCAGAAACAAGGCGCCCATTCGGGCCAACAATGAAGTGAGTGAACCGCGTCGCAATGTCTGGTTCCTTAAAGGGCTTTGTGAAGAGTTCAACTTGAAGGCAGTCGCGTTAGGAAATGACAGGCAAAGGACGCCGGTTACGAGAACAATTCTGAGACCGGTTTGCCGCCGTTGGCGAGCTGAATGGGACGGCCGACAGGAGTTTGAACGACAACTTCAGGATCGATGCCGAGAATTTTGAGGACGGTGGCCGCCATGTCGGGGGGCGTTACCGGCCGATCGATGACATGGGCCGCCTGTGAATCGGTGGCGCCGATCGCCTGCCCGGTCTTAAGCCCCGCCCCGGCCATGACGATCGAAAACGCCTGGGGCCAGTGGTCGCGCCCAGCCATCTGGTTGATGCGCGGTGTGCGGCCAAACTCGGTCGTTACGACGACCAGAGTCGAATCGAAGAGGCCGCGCTGTTTCAGATCGGTAATCAGCGCTGCCAGCCCCTGGTCGAGACTGGGGACCAGCAGATCGCGCAGGCTCATGGTGTTTTTGCGGTGCGTGTCCCAATGGCCGTTCTCGATCGACACAAAGCGGCAACCCCCTTCGACGAGCCGGCGCCCCAGCAGGCAGCATTGGCCCAGACTCGTCATTCCGTAAGCTTGTCGGGTGGCGTCGGTTTCGCGCGAGATGTCGAACGCCTCGCGGGCGCGGTGCGAGGTCATCAGGTTGTACGCCTTCTCTTGAAAAATATCGGCCGCCTGCACGTTCTTGCTGATGCGGTCAATCTCGCGTTCAAAGCGGTTCACTTCGCGCAGCGCCTGCTGGCGACGAACGCTCCGCTCGCTGGCCACCCCTTCGGGAAGAACAATATCGCGGACCGAAAAATCGGGCGCGGCCGGATCAGACTCGATGACGAACGGCGCGTAGCTGGCCCCCAGAAAGGCGGGGCCGCCGCTGTTCAGAAAATTGGGGACCGAGATGTACGGCGGCAGCGAACCGTTTCCACCGCCGACTTTGGCAACCATTGAGCCCAAACTGGGATGAACGTTATTGTCGAGTTTGTTGCGGTTGAAATTTCCGCCGATGCCGGGATGAGCGCCGGTCATCATGACGTGGTAACCCGCGGTGTGGTCGGGGTCGCCGTGAGTCAGGCCGCGCAAGATTGCCAGGTCGTCGGTTACGCGGGCAACGTGTGGCAGAATGTTCGAAACGAAAAGGCCCGGAACAGCCGTGCTGATGGGGGTGAAGTCGCCGCGAATCTCGGCCGGCGCCTCGGGTTTCATATCCCACAGATCCTGGTGGGCCATTCCGCCGATGACGAAGATGAAGATGCAGTTGATGTCTTTCGCGGGCCGCGGTCGGGGGGCGGGGGTGTCTGCCGCGCCGGCTGCCTGCAGCGTTAGAATTTCAGCCAGGCTCAATCCGGCGAGCGACCCGACGCGCAAGAAGCCTCGGCGGTCGATGCCGTCACAGTAGTTGGGAAACATGTCGCGACTTCCTTTTGAATAAGCACTGGCTTCTGTATGACCACTGGCTTCGCAATGAGTACAGGATTCTCAATCGGCAATCAAAGTGATTGGCCTGGGGCTGCGGGCCTTCAAGATCGAGGAATGATCTCGAATGCTCGGCGGCGATCGTTCTTGAATGCAAGTTCTTACTGGACAAACAAAAAATCATACGAATTCAACAGCGTCCACAGAAAATCCTCGGCCGCTTCGCGCGGCGACGATGAGGCAAACAGCTTGCGGGCGGTGGCTTTGTGGCGAGGAGTGGGATAACGGCCGATGGCCGCCAGGCACAACTCCTCGATAATCTTCTCTTCGCTCGCCCCCGAATCGACAAGGCGGGCGACCCGTCCCGCGGGGTGTTCGACTTTCGCCTCGACTTCTGGCGCATTCATCAGATGCAGGGCCTGGGCCATCGTCGGATCGCTCGAGCGGGCGCATTCGCAGGGGCTTGTTCGCTCGGGCCGACCGAAGATCTCAAGAAAATACGAGGGGAGCCGGTTGTCCCACAGGGCGATGGCCCGCGTTCCTTGCGGTCGGCCGGGGAACAGCTCGGGAACCTCTGTCACGGCACTGATCGCGTCGAGCAACGGCTCGGCGGGCAGGCGCTTCATCAGATACGATGAGAAGTTCTGCTCGTCCGCGCAATTTTCGGAAGTGGGCTCGCTCGACAGCTGGTACGTCCGGCTGTTCATAATCAGTCGCAAGACCGTCTTGATGTCGAATTTTGACTCGACGAACCGTCGCGCCAGTAGATCGAGCAATGGCGGATTGGTGGGCGGATTGGTCGAACGCAGATCGTCTTCGGCTTCGACGAGGCCCCGCCCGAGGCACTGTTTCCACAGACGATTCGCGGCCAGCCGCGCGAACCACGGGTTGTCGGCCGCCGTCATCCATTCTGCCAGAACGATCCGCGGATCAGCGGCGCCCAGGCGGGGCGAGACGGGCGCATCGAGCCCGCGCGCGGCGACCTTCAGGTTGCTGTCTGGAATGGGCATTTCGCGATAGCCCGCATGAAACACCAGCACGCGGTCTTTGGCAAGCGGCTTGCGTTCGATGCCATTGAAGAAGCCGGCGAGGCTGTAGTAGTCTTCTTGCGACCATTTTTCAAACGGGTGATGATGGCATTGGGCACACTCGATGCGGACACCCAGAAAGGCCTGGCTGACAGTGCGGGCCAAAGCATCGGGAGTATCTGCCGCGCGGTAGAAATTGACTGGGCCCGATTTTCCTGAATCGCCCGCGGCTGTAATCAACTCGCGAACCCATTCATCATAGGGCCGGTTCGAGGCGAACTGTTCGCGGAGCCAGCGGTGCAGTTCGAATGCCCCGCGGTCTCCCAGCTTTTCGCGATCGACCAGAATGATATCGGCCCATTTCAGGGCCCAATAGTCGGCGAATTCGTCGCGTGCGAGAAGCCGGTCGATCCATTTTGCGCGCTTGTCGGTCGCTGCCTCTGCGAGAAACAGACGCACTTCTTCAGGGGTCGGCAGAGTCCCCAGGCAATCGAGCGTCGAGCGCCGCAAAAACGTGGCGTCATCGGCCAGGTCTGAGGGGACGAGTCCCATTTTTTTCAACTTCGCCCACACGAGTGAATCGATTTCGTTCTGAATCGGCAGTTCGGGATAAGGATTCGGTCGGCCGGCGCGCGGCGATTGAATCTGCACGGCGGCGACCTGGCCCATGTAGTTCACGGTAATCGCCGCCTCGCCGGGGGCCTGTCCGCAGCGGATCCGTCCCTGGCTATCGACTTCGGCGACCTGCGGCGCGTTTCCTGAGTAGAGCGCTGCGGTCGAGACGTCGCGCAGGCTGCCATCGGAATAGACGGCAGTCGCCAGAATCTGCTGCTGGCCGCCAGCTGCTAGTTCGCGTTCGTGGGGAGCGACGCGCAGGCCCACAAGGCGCGGTGCTTTTTCGTCGCCGACGGGCATTCCCTGATCGATCCATTGCGCCAGCAACTGATAATCGAGCGATTCTTTCTGCAGCCGCACGCCCCCCCCGTGGGGGACGGCGCCAGACGGTTTCGCCAGAATCAGGCTGCGGGCCGGGCTCGAAAGAAAGACCCGCCGCCCGCGGGCCTGCTTGACGATCGAGTCATGGTCGGCGGCCGGGTCGAATCCGAAGACCGACAGTTTGAACCCGTTTTGTCCGCTGGCGCGTCCATGACAAGCACCGCTGTTACATCCGAGTTTTGAAAAGATGGGGACGACGTCGAGGGCGAAGTGAACCGCAGGATAGTGGTCGAATCCCTGCACCCGAATTTGCGTCTCGACCGAAACTCCCTCGGCTGAAATCGAGAGGCGTGTCACGCCATCGCGTTTTCCGGCAATGGCCGAGCCGGCGATTCGCGCGATGGACTCGTTTTCAAGCGAGAATTCTGCTTGCCGGGTTACATCGAGCAGTTTCCCGTCAGAGCGTTTGGCTGTGATCAGCAGTTGCTGCTGCCGACTCGCGCCGTGCAAAACGATTTCGGCCGGTTCGACGG
>JAYTRB010000622.1:0-3490 GCA_043746425.1 Planctomycetia bacterium | reverse complement strand
AATCTTCGACGAACGGCTCAAAGATTTTGCTGAACGCTACAGCGATTGAATCGCGAACAACCTGGATGTCCTCTCAATGACGAATCGACAATTGTCTGCATCGGGATGTTGCCCCGGCCGAATTGCCGGGCCTCTTTCGCGTCGCGATTTACTGCGGGCATCGGCCAACGGATTCGGGATGCTGGCCCTGGCGGGGCTGTTCGGTAAGAACGCCGAGGCTGCTCCGAAATTCACCGAGCCGCATCCGCTTCCCCATTTTCCGCCGCGGGCGAAGAATGTCATTTTTTGTTTCATGGACGGCGGAGTTTCCCACGTCGACTCGTTTGATCCCAAACCCAAGCTCGATGAGTTCGACACCAGGCCGTTCACCGAATCAAAGAACCCGACGGCTAACGGCAATCGCCAGTGGCTGAAGAGCCCCTGGGCCTTCAAACAATACGGCCAGTCGGGAATGCCCGTGAGCGACTTGTTTCCCTATATTGCCCAATGCACCGATGATCTGGCGGTCATTCGTTCGATGAAAGCCGATCTGCCAATTCACTCGACAGGTGTATTGCGTCTGCATACCGGTTCGAATAACGCTGGCCGACCCAGCCTCGGATCGTGGTCTACCTATGGGCTGGGCAGCGAGAATCGAAATCTGCCCGGGTTTGTTGTATTAAGCTTCGGCGTCATTCCCTGTGGCGGCCTCGAGAACTTTTCGAACGGCTTTCTGCCGGCGACTCATCAGGCGTCGTTTTTTCACGCCGATGGCAACGCTGTCGACAACATCAGTCCGGCCGACAAAGATCAGCAGATCCAGCTGACGAAGCTGGGGCTGCTTCGTGATGAGGATTCTGCCTTTTCACGCTCGCTGGGCATTGACGACGCGGTTGAATCGGCGATCCGGAATTACGAGATGGCCTACAGCATGCAGTCGCTCGTTCCCGATGTGCTCGACTTGAGCCGCGAGACCGAGGCCACTCAAAAACTCTATGGGCTCGATTCTGCCATTCCCACGAAGCGCCTGTACGGGATTCAATGCCTGCGGGCGCGAAGGCTTGTCGAATCGGGCGTGCGCTTCGTCGAGATCACGTGCCCGCCGGGAGCTTCCAACGGCACCTGGGACCAGCACGGGAATCTCAAGGCCGGACACGAGAAGAACGCCCTCGATACCGATCAGGCGGTCGCGGGGCTCATTTGCGATCTCAAAGCGCGGGGCCTCTTTGAAGAGACGCTCATTGTGTGGGCCGGCGAATTTGGCCGCACTCCGCACTCTGCCGGCCGCGACGGGCGCGACCATCACCCTGAAGGCTTCACAGTCTGGCTGGCGGGTGGCGGAATCAAAGGGGGGACGATCTATGGCGCCACCGATGAGTTGGGCATGGAGGCCGTCGAGAATATCTGCACGATTCACGACCTGCATGCCACGCTTTTGCACCTTGTTGGTCTCGACCACGAACGCCTCACCTTTCGTTCCAGCGGCCGCGATTTTCGCTTGACCGATGTGCATGGGCGCGTCGTGCATGAGATCATCGGTTGAAGGGGCGTTCGCAAAAAAAATGGCACACTGATTGTAGCCGCTGCCTGCCCATCAAAATCCTGGCTTAACGCAACGAAAGCCGAGATGGTTGCTCGCTGTCGAGACCTCTCCTTTGCCACGTGTGCCGACCATATACCGGGTGCAGTATTGATCGGAGCACAGAAACGAACCGCCGCGGTGGACGCGTTTCATTTCGGTTGGCTCGCTGGGGTCGTACGAAGTCTCGGGACCGATGGGGTTGCGTACCACGGAACCGGCGCGAACCAGGCGGGTGTAGTAGTCGGGGCGATACCAGTCGCTGCACCACTCCCACACGTTACCGGCCATGTCGTACAGGCCGTAGCCGTTGGGAGGGAATTTCGCGACCGGGCTGATGCCTGCGAAACCATCCTCGGCCTTGTCGCGAAGCGGAAACCTCCCCTGGTAGATATTGGCCTGCCATTGATCGAACGGTTTCAATTCGTCGCCCCAGGGATAGAGCTTGCCGGAAAGGCCGCCTCGCGCGGCAAATTCCCACTCGGCCTCGGTGGGTAATCGTTTGCCGGCCCAACGCGCGTAAGCCACCGCGTCAGCATAGGCAACATGCACGACCGGGTAGTGCTCGCGCCCTTTGAGATCGCTCTCTGGCCCGAGAGGATGACGCCACGAAGCTCCGTTGACGTATTCCCACCATGCGGAGTAGTCATTGAGCGGAACCGGATGATCGGGCGAACTGAAGACGACCGATCCGGCGACAAGTTTCTCGGGCAGGGCATCAGGGATTTCGTCAGATGTCGGTGGCCGCTCGGCGATTGTGACATAAGCCGTGGCATCGACGAACTCGCGGAACTGCTCGTTTGTCACTTCGGTCTGGTCGATCCAGAACCCGTCGACAGAGACGCGATGAATAGGGCGAGCGTCAGACATCGAATCGGGGCCGCCGCACAGCGATTTGCGCGGGTCTTCGCATCCCATCGAAAAGTCGCCTCCGGAAATCCAGACCATTCCTGCGGGAGCTTGACCGGCCGGCTGCTGTGCCTTGGAAATTGTGGGGGCGAAGCCAATGTCAACCGTCTCTTCTGCAGTGAGTCGTGCGGCCTTTTCGGATGGCCCAAGACTCGCCCGCTGGCGCTCAGCCGATGGGGGCTCGACGTCCGCCATCCATGCACTCAGTCCGACAACCGCTGCGGACGCGAGAACCACTGCGACGACGAGCACTGGCTTTGATTTCCCCTGGCGCCTGTCGAGCGTGGCACGATTCAGAGATTTGTCGTCTGGCAGCGTCGGGCGCATGGCATGGTTCCCGTGTTCTGGTCTCTTCAAGGGGGCATACCACTGTGACAGGATTTGGGTTGAACCGCGAACGGGGCGATTATATTCCAAACCTGGCGGTTCGGCCTAGCAATCGCAGCTGGTTTGAGAGTCATTGGTCAGGCGCTGCCGAGAATTCGCGCGACTTCGGCGTCGATTGGCTGGCTGAGAACGTGCGGTACTGGCCCCTGCTGTCTGACGCGGCCATCGCACAATACGATGACGTCATCGGCGAACGCCGAGACTTCGGCGGGGTCGTGGGTGACGATGATCGTGGGAATGGCCCACTCGGCGAGCACCCGCCGCAACTCGCGTCGCAGTTCGGCCCGGGTCGGCGCGTCGAGGGCTGCCAGGGGTTCGTCGAGCAGCAAAAGCCGCGGGCGAGGGGCAACCGTGCGGGCGAGGGCAACGCGCTGTTGCTGACCTCCCGAAAGCTGGTGCGGATATCGTGATTCGAGTCCGGCAAGCTGCAATATCTCCAGAAGACTGCCGACGCGCTGGCGGCTCTCGGCCTTGCCCGATCGTTGCAGGCCGAAAGCGACATTGTCGAAGACTGTCAGGTGAGGAAAGAGGGCATATTCCTGAAAAAGATAGCCGATTCCCCGCTGTTGGGGCCGCAGGTTGACATGTTGTACGGCGTCAAACCAGATCTCGTTGCCAAACGTGACGTGGCCGCGC
>JAYTRB010000621.1:0-4954 GCA_043746425.1 Planctomycetia bacterium | reverse complement strand
AAGCGTGCTCGTTTTTCCGTTTCTGTTTCGCGAGGGCTTTCTGGGGGCACTGCGCGGCGCGACGTTTGGCGTCATGCCGTCGCTCTATGAGCCGTTTGGAATGGCCAATGAGTTTTACCTCAACGGCACTCCGGCGATCGGGCGGGCAACAGGCGGAATCATCCAGCAGATTGCTCCCTTTCGTGCGGCCCGATCCTTCGGTCAACAGGTGCAGCAGCGCACCGCCCGCTGGAACACCGCCAGCACGCCTCCTACCGGGCTTTTGTTTCGCGAAAAAGACGGCCTTCCCTCAGAGGCCGATGATTGGCGCGCGATCAATGCCGCCCATTATGACCGCGAGGGAAATACCATCGACCGCGTCGAAGAGCGCTGCCAATATCCTCTGTTTCAGTCGATGGCCGACGAGTTGCACCAGGCGCTCAACGACGCGGCCAGTATCGCCCGCGATGATCGGCCGCTTTACTTTCGGCTTTTGATCGCAGGAATTCGGCACATCCAGCAGAATTTCTCGTGGAACCGTGCGGCGCTCGACTATGTACGGCATGCGGTGCAATGATGGCTGACAAAAACGACTGGCCCATCGCCGCGCCATACTCTTTCGCGATTTGACGGTCGTGATATGATAGGTTCATGACACAGCCGCAGGGCGCCGTGGACAAATCGGTCGAAAAATCGGCGGAACAGTCCGCCGCTGCAACGCTGCGCCTCGATGAAAAGGGGCTCGCGCGGGCTTTGGAGTTGAGCGAACCGCGGCAGGTTCCGCCGGCCGAACTCCCGGGCTACCAGATCGAGCGCTGTCTGGGGGGCGGGGCCTACGGGTCGGTATGGCTGGCCTCTGAGCGGAATACCGGCAAGCACGTCGCGATCAAATTCTACAGCCATCGCCGCGGACTCGACTGGTCGCTTCTCAATCGCGAGGTCGAAAAGCTCGCCGCGCTGTATACCTCACGCGACGTGGTCGGTCTTCTGCAAGTGGGCTGGGATGCCGACCCGCCCTACTACGTGATGGAATACCTGCAGAATGGCTCGCTGTCGCGATTGCTCGACCACGGGGCGCTCCCCGTCAACGAAGCGGTACGCATTGCGGCTGCCGTGACGTCGGCCCTCGTTCACGCCCACCAGCATGGCATTCTGCACTGCGACGTGAAGCCCGCCAATGTCCTGCTCGATGGCGAATTTGTGCCGCGATTGGCCGATTTCGGGCAGGCGCGGCTTTCGAACGAGCAAAGCCCGGCTCTGGGAACGCTGTTCTACATGGCTCCTGAACAGGCTGATATGAATGCCATCCCTGATCCGCGGTGGGACGTCTATGCCTTGGGAGCCATGCTCTACCACATGCTTTGCGGCGAACCGCCGTTTCGCTCGCCTGAAAACGAACGGCAGATCATGGGCGAGAAAACTCTCGAAGAGAAACTGACCACCTACCGGCACATCGTCCAGACCAGTCCGCGACCGAACCGCCATCGCCATTTGCGCACCGTCGACACGCGACTGGCCGACATCGTCGATCGCTGTCTGGCCGGCGTTGGGCAAAGATTCGGAGACGCGGCCGCGGTGGCCGAGGCGTTTGAAGCGCGAGCCCGATACCGTTCGCTACGGCCAGCGATCGCGTTGGGAATCATTCTACCGGGCGTGCTGATGTTGGCGCTCTTTCCGGTGGCGTTTCAGGCGGTGATGAGCGCCGCGGCAACTGCCGAAAAGAACATCGCCGCGCGGGCTCTCGAAAGCGATGCGGTTACCGCCAAGATTCTGGCCTATTCGCTCAATGACGATCTCGTGCAGCGGATGCGAACTTTGGAGCAAATCGCCGGAGAACCCGCGCTCATGGCACGAATCAACGGGGCGATTCAGCCTGCCAATTCGGCTGCGCGCCTTGAGCTGGACGCATGGCTGTCTAAGAAGAAGCACGAGGTCGACAAAATTCGTCGCGAACAGGATGCTGACCTCGATGATAGCTGGTTCCTCACCGATGGCGCGGGTATTCAGCGCTGGCGCGAACCTGACAGTCCGCTCACGATTGACCACAACTACAGTTGGCGCGATTACTTTCACGGCCGGGGAGACGACCGCACCGACTGGAAGGACCGCACCGACATCGCCCCTTTGCGCGAACCACATATCTCTGCGCCGTTTCGCAGCTCGAGCACCGGCCGGCTGAAAGTCGCCATCTCGGTTCCGGTGTGGGACGCTGATGATCATGAGATTGTGGGGGTGCTGGGTCGGACAATCCACCTCGGAGAAGTCCTCACCTCGTACAAACGCCTGATTCGTGAAGAAGAAAAAGAGCAGAAAGTCCGACGCGTAATCGCCTTGCTCGACGTACGCACCGGAAAGGTGCTCGACCATCCGTGGATGACCGAAGAAAATCGAGATCGCTTGCGGGATGATGCGGTGTTCGCACGGCTGACGATGGCCGACAGCGAACGAAACGAACTCCTGCGCGTGCAGGCTCTCGTCAACAAAGGCGGTAATGTGAGAGATGAGCACCTTGACCTGAAATACTTCGACCCCATTCGCAAGATCGACGCGGTGGCCGAGCGGGAATATGGCATGCCCTGGTTGGCGGCGTTCTGGCCGGTGGGCGATACAGGCTGGTTTGCCGTGGTTCAGGAACCGCGCGATGACGCCTTGCTCCCCGTGCGCGAAATTCAGGCCGGGCTGGTCAAGTATGCGCTGGCGGGCCTGGTGCTGTGCCTGACACTGATCGTCAGCTCTTGGTATTTTGTACGACGCGTCATGCGCACACGCCCCTTCCGCCTTGGGCGCCATGCGGCGCCGGTGTGAGACTTCATGGTTGGTTGGAGTGGTGCAATTTCCCCGCGAAGAAAGTCGCGCCCAGGCGAAGGATCTGACCATTGCTTGATTTGATCGTCGAAGGCCCCGAACCCCGGCAACGGCTGCGGATGGAAATTCTTCCCGATCGGGCCTATGTCGTGGGCCGCGACCGAGCGGCCGATGTTTCGGTTCTCTGGGATCTGCACATCTCGCGGCGGCATGTCGAGCTCTGGGTTACCGGATCGCAAATCTCTGTTAGAAAGCTCGACACGGCGAGTGGTTCGTTGTTCATCGCCGGCCGGAATGTCGATGTCGGCACCCTGGCCCCTGGTGAACACTTCGTTCTCGGTAACACCTGCTTCATCGTTTCAGACAGGCCCTCTTCTGAAGCTTCCTCAAACCCCGCACGAACCATCGAAGAGGTCGCATTTTCGCGCGAGTCTTTGCAACATGTGCAGTATCGCGACCCAGATCGGCGAATTGAGGTGTTATCGCACCTGCCGGAAGTCATCTGGGGAGCGCGCGATGATCTCGATCTGAACGTGCGGCTGGTCAATCTGCTTTTGGCCGGAATCTCAGAAGCCGATGCCGCCGGACTGATCGACATCAGCCGCAGTGAAACGGTGACGGTTCTGCACTGGGATCGGCGCCGCGAGACTGCCGGGGCCTTTCAACCCAGCAAGCGGCTGGCCGTGGAATCGATTGTTCGCCGCCGGCAAAGCATGCTGCACGTCTGGGAAAGCGTCGAACAGGAAGCCGAGTTCACGGCTACGCAAGGATTCGATTGGGCGTTTTGCACGCCAATCCCAGGACCTTCGGGAGAATCGCGCGGGCTCTACCTGGGAGGCCGATTTGATGCCACAGCCGCCCTGGCGTTCGGCCAGACGCCTCCAGATGGCAAGCATCTGCACGCCGACGTTAAATTCGCCGAACTGGTTGCAGAAATTGTCGGTTCGGTCCGCCGACTGAACCATCTCGAACGGCAGCAGGCTGGGCTGCGGCAGTTTCTTCCTCCGGCGGTTCTCTCGGCGATTGGCAGCGAATCTGACCCGACATTGCTGGCGCCGCGCGAATCGACCGTGACGGTCATGTTCTGCGATCTGCGCGGGTTTACGCGTCAGGCAGAAACGGCACGCAACGATCTGGCGGGGTTGCTCGACCGAGTCAGTCGCGCACTGGGAGTGATGACGCGACATATTTCGGCACATGGGGGGGTCATCGGAGATTTTCAGGGCGACGCCGTCATGGGCTTCTGGGGCTGGCCCGTCGCCTCCGACGACGATTCGCTGAAAGCCTGCCGGGCGGCCCTGGCGATTCGAGCGGAATTCGCCGAAGCTGCGCTCGCTCCTGGACATCCCCTTGCCGACTTCCGCATGGGCATCGGCCTGGCGTGCGGAAGGGCGGTCGCCGGGCGTATCGGAACGGGCGAACACTTCGTGTTTACCGCTTTTGGTCCGGTCGTGAATCTTGCCAGTCGGCTGGAAGGCATGACGAGGCAGCTTCATGCGCCAATCATTATCGACGAACCGATGGCGCAGATTGTCGGCGAACGATTACCCGCAGAAGAGGGGCGGATGCGGCGGCTGGCGAAGGTATTGCCCTACGGTATGGAGTTGCCGGTCACTGTCAGCGAACTTCTGCCGGGACAGCGCGAGCTGCCCGAACTGACGGCCGCTCATCTGGCTGCGTATGACGAAGCGGTGGCGCATTTCATCGCCGGCCGGTGGGATGAAGCCTATCGCGCACTGCGGACTTTGCCTTCAGGCGATCGCGCGCAGGATTTTCTGGCAGGCCACATCGTTGCGCACAATCGTCTGGCGCCGCCCGACTGGACAGGCGTGGTGCGGCTTCCGAGCAAGTGATCGGTCAGCAACGATCAATTGCAAGAAATCGCTAACGCCTCCGAAAAGGCGACGCCCGCAATATTGTTCGGCACGAAGATAGCTGCAAGGGGATCAGCGATATGGCGCGGTACTCGGGCGGGCTTTGAGTGGGCTGCCGGAATTGCGTGCCAGAGTGCAAAAAACCGCGGCTGATGCTGTGATGCGGCTACAGCAATTCTCGGGCCGAACGATAATATTGGAGTCGCGGTAGGGACGGCCCTTGCGGACCGCCCCCCGCACAGATCCGTACGTGCGGGACTACCGCATACGGCTCCTCCCTTGGGTATTGGCGATCA
>JAYTRB010000620.1:0-4834 GCA_043746425.1 Planctomycetia bacterium | reverse complement strand
GGAGGAGGCGGCAATATCAACTCTCCGGGCGACGCGAGTGGCACCAGCTGCACCCTCTGATCGAGCGCGAAATACTCCATGTCGGGTGTCCAGTCATAGCCCCCCAGTCGCACCTCGACCGTTGTTCCTGCGCGGCCACCAGCAGGAAACACATAACCCAGTTCGGGGGCCCGCTGCGCTGCGGCAGTTTCTGGTGTGAGGCACAAAAGTGCGAAACTGGCGAACTGCCAGAGGGCAGCCGAATTGACACGACAGGCACAGATCGTTTTAGACAATGAGGCTATCCCCATCTTTCGAGACGCTGCTAAACCAGATTTGAAATGATCCGGCCGCCGTCTACGATCGGAACCGGCCGACCGAGCGGTGTGGAGTACGTCTTCGTCGTGTCGATCCCCAATTGATGAAAGATGGTCCGCAGAATGTCCGACACTCCGACAGGGTCAGCCGTGGGATACATGCAGTACCTGTCGGTAGCTCCCAGCACCTGTCCCTGTTTCACCCCGCCTCCGGCAAATAGCACACTTTGCGCTGGCGACCAATGATCGCGTCCTGCTGCCATGTTGATGCGGGGGGTGCGCCCCATTTCCCCCATCATGATGACCAGCGTGGAATCGAGCATCCCTTTCTGCTCAAGGTCGGTGACCAAGGCGCTGAAAGCCCGGTCGGCATGCGGAAGCATATCCTTTTCGAGACTCGGAAAGATCGTGAAATGCGAATCCCAGCCGCCATGATCGACTCCCACGAACCGGCAACCGGCTTCCACAAGTCGTCGTCCCAGCAACGCACTTTGTCCGAGCGACGTATAGCCGTAAGCCCGACGCACCGATTCGGGCTCGGCTTGAAGGTCGAACGCTTTGCGGGCCGCGGGCGAGGTCATCAGTTGTTGCGCCTTCTCGTAGTAGGCGGCCATTGATTCTGGTCGTCCTTTCGCCCCTTGCGGCAGTGTCGATTGCTCGAACTTCGTCAACATCTGGCGACGGAAACTTTGGCGGGCGGTGTCGACTCCCTCTACCTGTCGCAGATCCTTGACCTCGAAATCGGGCTGCGCGGGATTTGATTCGATGACAAAAGGGGCGAACTGCGAGCCATAGAATCCAGGGCCCCCCGCGGCCATTGGGTTAGGCATGTTGACGTATTCCGGAACGGAGCCCCGGGGCCCCAGCTCGCGGGCGACGATCGAGCCGATCGACGGATACAGTACGTTGTTGGGCACCCGCGACTCGCCGTCAGCGAAGTCGGGGCGATAGCCCGTCATCATGTAGTGATAACCGGTATTGTGACCGTTATCGTTGTGGCTGTGATTGCGAAGAATCGTAAATTTGTCGGCGATCTTCGCCGAGAGAGGGCAGTGCTCGCCGACGAACGTGCCGGGGACCGAAGTGGCAATCGGGTTGAACGGACCACGGATTTCGGAAGGGGCGTCAGGCTTGAGATCCCACATGTCGATACTGCTGGGGCCACCTTCCAGGAACAGGAAAATACAGGCTTTGGCCGGGGCCGATTTCGCTGTCGCGGCTTCGGCTTCAAACTGCAACAATCGCGGCAGCGTCAGACCGCTAACGAGCCCGGTTGTCCCGATGCGCAACAATTGCCGCCGCGAAATTTTATCTCCCATTGCGGGCCCCGATTTACCGATGTCGACGAACATGATTTGCTCCTTTTCGTCGCACCGCGTTTTCCACACGGCGCAAACGCCATACCGCACGCCACGACGACTGCAATCAATGATTATACAGAAATTCTTTCGTATTCAGCAGCGTCCACAAGACGTCTTCGACGGCCGCCCCGCGCCCCACTCCCTCCCGCTCAAACGCCTTCTGCATCAACTCCAGTTCGTCGGCGCGCGGCGCGCGGGCCAGTGCCGCGAGGTACAATTCGTCGATGATCGCAGCCGGAGTCAGGCCCGAATCGGCCAGTTTTCGAGCGCGGCCCGTGCGCGCCCGAATTTTGTCGTTTACCTCTTGCGAATTCATCAGGTGCAGAGCCTGCGAAATGCTCGGCTCGTTACTGCGTTCACACTCACAAACGCTGGCGCGCACAGGACGTCCAAAAATCCGAAAGAAATAGGAAGGCATCCGATTGTCCCAGATCTGAATGGCCCGGTAGCCCTCTGGCCATCCATTAAACTTCTCGGGCACCCCCGTCACCTGCGACAGGGCGTCCAGCAGGACTTCCGCTGGAAGCGCCTTGGGTGTCGCGTGCGAAAAATTCTGCTCATCACCCGCGTTCGATTCATTAGCCAGCGATTCGAGCTGATAGGCTCGTGAATTGAGCAGCGTTCGTGTAAACGCTTTCAGATCGTACTTCGCTTCGCGCAGATGGGCTGCGAGCGCCGCCAGCAGCGGCTCATTGGTGGCCGGGTTCGTCGCCCGCAAATCATCGATGGGTTCGACAAGCCCCCTTCCAAAATAGTGCGCCCACAACCGGTTGCTGATTGCAGCCGCGAAAAACGGATTGTCGGGGGCCGTCATCCAGTCGGCCAGCACGGCTCGTCGATCGGGCGAATGAGTGAAATCAGCCGGAGAAGCCCCCAGCGCCCGCGCAGGCACCAAAGCCCCCGTCCGCGGGTTCATCAGATCGAAGCCGGTCTGTACGACGAGTGCCGATCTTCCCGAGGGCAGGTTCTTGCGCAATACCCCGGTGAAGAAACCCGCCAGACCAAAGTAGTCGTCCTGTCCCCAGCGTTCAGAAGGATGATGATGACACTGCGCGCACTCGATGCGGACGCCCAGAAATAATTGGCCAATCGACCGCCCCAGCACTTCGGAAGTATCCAGTACCTTGTAAAATGCCCCCGGTCCTTCGGCTTGCATGTGGCCCTGTACCGTCAGGATTTCGCGGACGAAGGCGTCATACGATCGGTTGGCAGCAAACTGCCGGCGGAGCCAACGGGCCATCGCCACAGCTCCCTGCGCAGTCACCCGGTCTTTGTCGACCCGCAACAGGTCAAGCCAAATCATCGTCCAGTAGTCTGCATATTCCTCTCGCTCCAACAATCGATCGATCAGCCGCGCGCGTTTCTGCGGGTTGGCATCGGCGAGAAAGTCTAACGTTTCGACAGCCGAGGGAAGCGTTCCGATTGTGTCCAGAAACACGCGGCGAAGAAACGTTGCATCGTCGGCTGGGCCGCCGGGATTGATCCCGAGCCGCTCTAGCTTCTCCCACACGAAACGATCGACAAAGTTGTTCTCGGGGGGGCGGGTGAAGGGCATTCCGATTTGCGGAATCGTGATCCGGCAGACCGCGACGTGTCCCAGGTAACGCACCAGAATCGCAGCTTCACCGGGAAGATCATCCGCCTGAACAACCCCCTGTCGATCTACCCGGGCAATGGCTGTCGCATTCGATGCGTATTCAGCTTCGGCGGTGACGCAGAACTGCCTGCCCGAAAGGTCCAGAGCCGTGACTCGCAGTTGTTGCGTCCCCCGCGGCGTGAGTACCTGCTGCTGCGGTTCGACGGCAATCGTGGCGACTTCACCCGAAGGATCGCCCGAAAACGTCCCTCCCTCGACGATCCAACGTAAAAGTCTTTGGTAGCGACGATCTCCTTTTTCGATTCGACGGCCCCCGCCATGCGGCGCTTCTCCGATCGCTTTGCGCAAGAGCAGGCTCTCTTCCGGCTTGCCGAGAAAGAGCCGCCTGCCCCTGGCTTCGGCGACGAGCGCGTCGTGATCGGCAGTGGGGCTCGAACCGAAAACGCTTAGTTTAAAGCCGTTCTGACCCTCGGCTTTGCCGTGGCATCCGCCCGCATTACAGCCGGCCTTGGTCAGGATGGGGATAATCTGCTGCTCGAACACGATCGGCCGCGGCGTCATGAGTCCCCGAACGGTGACAGAAACACGCAACTCGGTCGTTCCGTTCCGAATAACGATTTCCGTTTGTCCCTCTGCCCGGGGTTGTACGAATCCGGAAGCGTCAACAAGCACGACTTGCGGATCAACAACTTCGTACTTCACCTCTCGCGAAACATCGCTCGTTCGCCCATCAGAAAGTTCTTCCGCGACCAGAAGCTGGTCGGAGGCCTCGGGATTGTCCAAAACCACGGCCGTCGGAGAGACGCGCAGCCCGGCCGACAGCACTGCGGGAAAGAGCAGCACCAGCCATATGCGGGACATCTGAAATCCGATTTGCATCGATGTGTCCCGATTCGTAACCGAGGATCGGCAGAACTCCAGCGATCTGGCACATAGCATTTCCCAGCGGTGAGCAACGCCAGCCGATTACCCAAAACCGCCTTTAAGATATATAAAAGTTTGTTGATGCAGTCAATTCTCAAAACCTCAATCGCTCGATCCATGGGTGACAAATGGATTGAAAATGTGACGTTTCGAACCGCGTCTGGTGCCTCCCGCCGCGTCTGGTGCCTCCCGATCGGGCTTACTGCCAGCGAAGTTGCGACAGTAGGGGGCAAACCGCGCGCAGAGCACCGAGACGCAGATGACTCGGAGGGATCGGTTGATTCACGGCCCGCCCGAGCGATGTACTACAAGTTCATGGGCGCCGACGGCAAAGTCGCTGGACGTAAACGTGACTTCTAACGGGGCTTGTATTTGGCCGCATCGACGGTGCACGCGATCCAAACCACCGGCACCAGCACGAATCCAATAACGATCAAGACACTCAAGCTTGCCAGAATGCTCAACGTGAACCAGATCAGCGCCGCCAGGACTCGCCCCTGAATCAACTGTCCCAGCCCTGGAACAAAAAAACTCACCAACGCCGGGAGTGCCTGACTGGGGGCTGGAGCCTGGTTGACGACGACGACTCGCTCGCGCTCTTGGGTCATAGGGGTACCTTGGAATCGTATGTTCGCGCCACAGGTGTCGATGCCACG
>JAYTRB010000619.1:0-7952 GCA_043746425.1 Planctomycetia bacterium | reverse complement strand
CGCGAAAGCCTGGGGTCGGCGGCCCGTCAGGCCTGTGAACAGACACTCGCCAAAACCGAAGCCTTGCTGGCGCGGCTGCTCGAACATGAACGCGTCAGTACCGAAACTCTGGCCCGCCGCCGCGATCATACCGCCGAGCAGCTCCGCACGGTGACCACCGGAAGCCGCGTCAATCAGGCTTACCGCGACAGCCTGGCCCCCGTCACCCACCGGCACCTCGACACGGACTTATGACCATGATCGATTCGCTTTTCAATTCATCAACGATTCCGCTGTTGGCGAATGTGGCGGCGTTCGCCGAGCGCCGGCACGAAGCGCTGGCCGGCAACGTGGCCAACATCAGCACCCCCGATTACCGTACGCGCGATCTGCCGGTGGCCGAATTTCAGGCCGCGCTCGCGGAGGCCATTGCCCACAGGCAGCCGGCCGACGGGTCGGGCAAACCGGCCTGGTCGTTTTCGGCAGCCGCCCGATCGAGCCCTGTCACTGAAGTTTTTCCGCGAGCCCTCTTTCGGCCCGCCGAAGCTGCTCCGAAATCACTGACATTCCAGGACGGCAACAACCGGAGCATCGAAAATGAAGTCATGGAAATGACCAAGAACTCGATCATGCAGAGTGTCGCTGTTGAGCTCATGAATTCTCAATTCAACCGCCTGCAGGCCGTTATCAGCGAGCGCGCCTGAGTTGTAAGAAAATGTTCTTTCGTATCGCCTCGATCAATTACCGCACGAGGGCTCGTCACATGTTTCGCTCATTGGATCTCAGCACCAGCGGCCTGGTTGCCCAGCGGCATCGCATGGACACCATCGCTGGCAATATCGCCAACATCAATACCACCCGCGACGAAAAGGGAAACGTCTCGCCTTTTCAACGCCGCTTTGTCAAATTCATCGCCGACCGCGAACAGGCCGGCCAAGAGAGTCGTGGCGTGGGGGTCAAATTCAGCGTTGAAGTCGACCGCAAGACGCCACCCCGCAAACACTATATGCCAGGCCATCCTGATGCCGATGCCGACGGGAACGTGGCACTCCCGGCAATCGACCTGACGACCGAGTTTGTCAACGCTCTTGAAGCCAGCAGGGCGTATGAAGCCAATGTCGCCACCATCGATATTACCAAGGGAATGTACGGTCAGGCGTTGAAGATTCTGGCCTGACAGCCGAAGTGCGGCGAATTAGCGGCGGCAGAGGCAGAGGACTGTGCAAATGTGTCATTCCTGAAGTTCATCACGCGACAAGGCGGCAAGCCAATCGCGAATAATCAGAACCCGGAAGAACGCGGCATTCATACAAGGAGTTTACGATGATCCCACCCATCAGCTTGGCCAGCGGGCTGTTTTCGCAAAGGCCGCTCGCTGCGGCCGGCAGCGATCCGGCCGGAATCAATTCTGTCGCTGACCGGGGGGTCGATGGCGGCCGGACGGGTGGAAGCATCAACTTTCAGGACGTGCTGCTGAAGTCACTCGACCAGGTCAACGAGCTCGACCGCCAATCGCAGGGAATTATCGCCGGTGCACTGACGGGCGAAGACTACACGCAGGCCGAAGTGTTTACGGCCGTCAAGAAGGCCGACCTGGCTTTCCGCACCATGCTCCAGATCCGCAACAAACTGCTCGATGCCTATAACGAATTGAAGAACGTGCGGATGTAATCGCAGCGCAGAAACGTCTTGCGAAGAAGTTACGAATCAATCGGTTTAGCAGGAGGGGCCGGGAAGCCCGTCCGACTGAAAGGCCAATATGGAATCCTGGCGGCGAACATTGTCTCAATTTCGAGATCTGTTCAACAATATGGCCCCCAGCCAGCGCATGACGCTGGTGACGGTTCCTCTGCTCGTGCTCGTGGGCCTGGGTCTGGTCATGTACATGGGAGTCGGGCCGGCTGAAGAAGCCTTGCTTACTGGCAAGATGTTTTCGGCAGAAGAGCTCAAGAACGCAGAGACGGCTCTGCGCAAGGGAATGCTCGCCCAATATCGCGTCGAGGGACAGCGAATTCTTGTCCCGAAGACAGAAGTCGCACGATACAACGCCGCTTTGATTACGGGGAATGGAGTTCCCGAGAATTTCGCTGAAGATTTCGACAAGGTCTTTGAAAAGAATCCATTCATGCAGAGCGGCGAGGGCCAGCGGCGCGACGAGATGGATGTCGCCAAGGCCAAGGTTCTCGTAAAGATCATCAAGCAGATTCCGTGGATCGAGGACGCGGGGCTGGTGACTCATCGTCCGCGGCAGCGCGGCTTCGGCCACGATTTGAAGATGACCGCCATGCTCGGCGTTCGCCCGCGTGCAGGACATGAGCTGTCGAGCGAGTTTGCCCAGTCTCTGCGACAGACCGTCGCGGGAGGCTTCGGAATGCTCTCTGAAAGCGTCACCATCATCGACATGCGAACGGGCAAATCGCCGCGCAATGCCGACAAGACTGAAAGTTACAATTCTGCGTATGTCGAGGCGATTCGCGAAATCACTGCGCTCAACGAGCAGAATATCGGGCGCGCCCTGGCATACATTCCCAACGTTCTCGTCTCGGTTCGCGTCGAGCTCGATACGGTAATGCACTCGCGTGTCCAGGAACGCAAGTACGAGGCCAAGCCGTTCAAATACAAAGAACTCGAAGAGGTAGAGAATTCGACATCTCAGGAGACAGCCCCCAGCAACGAACCCGGGGTCAAGGCCAACCAGCCGCGGAATATGCGCGAGCCGGCCGTCGCCAAGAATACGCGCACCACCGAGAAGACAAATAACAGCAGCGAGAGCGTCCCCAGCGGGACGCGCGTCACCGACCAGCAAAATGTGCCTTTTGCCCCCAAGTCGGTGCAGGTTGCGGTGGCCATTCCTAAAGACTACTACCGTGGCGTGCTGCTCAAACAAGGGGTCGACGAAGGAGACAAGCCGGCCTTCCAGGCGAAGATGGCCCAATTGAAGACCGAAACCGAAAAAGAAGTGCGCGACAAGATCGCCAAGCTGATTCCCGCCCCGGTTAGCGGCGCTGCGGCCGATGTCATCAACGTCTCTTCGTTCGACGCACTCGAAACGGCCGACGCCCCACTGCCGGTGGCCATGACGACCCACATCGGCGAGGCCGTTGCGCAATGGGGCGGCCCTGTCGGGCTGGCCCTGTTCGCACTGTGGGCATTGTGGACGCTCAACCGCAGCATGAATCGCGCGCCCGACGCGCCAACCATCACGGCAGGAAAATCGGCGGCCGCGGGCCGGGCGGCTGTCGCTCTTGCCGCCATCCCCGACGACAACGACGAGCAGGCTCCCAAGGAACTGACGAAGCGCGACAAACTGCAAACGCTGGTGAAAGACAACCCCGAAATGGCGGCGGCCGTTCTCAGCCGCTGGCTGTCGCCGCCGAAGTGACCCCCCATCAACCAAAGTACCCGACTTCACCCTCATGAACGGAATCCGTAAAGCTGCCGTCGTATTGCTCAGCCTCGAAAAGGCGCTGGCCGCCGAGGTGATGGCCCAGTTGCGAAAAGAAGAAGTCGAGTCGCTGATGATGGAGATCGCGCGCCTTGACGACGTGACCAAAGAAGAACAAGACGGCGCCATTGAAGAGTTCTACAACCTGGGCATGGCGCGGGTGCATATCGAGCGGGGGGGCATGGAATACGCCCACGACCTTCTCGAACAGTCGCTGGGCAAAGATAAGGCCGGTGCGATTCTCGACAACATCAAACAGTCGCTCAGCTCAGTGCCATTCAGTTTCCTGCACAAGGCCGGTCCTGAAAACGTTCTGACGTTTGTCATCGAAGAACATCCGCAGACAATCGCTTTGATTCTCTCGCATCTACCCTCGGGGCTGGCGGCGCAGGTTTTGTCGGGGTTGCCTTCAACCAAGCAGCTCGAGGTCGTCCGCCGGATTGCCACGATGGAGCAAACCAGCCCCGAAGTTGTCCGCGATGTCGAAAAGAGCCTCGAGGGGCGGATGACCTCGACCTTCAACCAGCAACTCGAAAAGGCCGGGGGAGTGTCGGCCGTGGCGCAGATGCTGAACGTTACCGACCGTATGACGAACAAATCGATTCTGGAGAACCTCGAACAGGAAAGTCCCGAGCTGGTCGATCAGATTCGGCGGCTGATGTTCGTCTTCGACGATCTGATGAAGCTCGACGACAAGTCGATTCAAGCGTTGCTCAAAGAGGTCGAAAATGACCAGTGGGCACTGGCCCTCAAGGGGGCTTCTGAAGACCTTCGAGCGAAGATCATGGGCAATCTTTCGCAGCGGGCCGCCTCCATGCTGCAGGAGGAAATGCAATATCTGGGGCCCGTCCGCGTCAGCGACGTTGAAGCGGCGCAGCAGGCCATTGTCGATACCGTTCGACGCCTGGAAGACTCTGGAGAAATCGTCGTCGTCGCTGGCGACGCCGAACGCCTAATCGCCTGAAAGACTCGCGCACGAGCACCATGCCCATCCACGATTCCAGCCGTCTCATCAAAGCCCGCAGCGCCCGCCACATCGGGGCGGCGGCGACGTTCAATTTCGATGACTTGCGACGGCAATGCGATGAATACATCGCCAGCGCCAGCCGTCAGGGAGAACAGCTTCTATCTGAGGCGGCCGCCGCCGCCTCAGAAGTTCGCCGCCAGGCGCATGCCGAAGGCTTTGCGGCGGGGCAGCGCGAGGGGCTGGCCTCTTCCGGGCAGATCGTCGAGACGCAGGCGGCCGAAATGGCTGCCAGACAGACTCAAGAGCAACTGCGAACGCTGCTGCCGGCCTTTCACGCCGCGGTCCAGGCGCTCCAGATCGAACGTGACCGCTGGCTGTCGACCTGGGAAACGGCGGCCGTGCGGCTGGCTGCCGTCATGGCCGAAAAGATCCTCCGGCACGAACTGTCGCGGCGTCCCGAGCTGGCGGTGGCGATCGTCCGCGAAGCTTTGGAACTTGCTGCCGGGCAGCCGCATGTGAAATTGCACCTGCATCCGCGTGACCTCGACCAGCTTCAAGAAATCGGGCAGGAGATTGTAGGGCGTCTGGCAGCCAGCGGCGAGGCTACGCTGATTCCTGACGAAAGCCTGTCGCGGGGCGGCTGTCTGATCGAAACCCGACACGGCGTCATCGATGCACGTCTGGAAACGCAATTGGCGCGGATCACCCACGAACTACTTGAGGAATCATGACCGCGCTTGCTGAACAGGTCCGTCGAATTCTCCCCGTGGCGCTTACGGGCAGCGTCAACAAGATCGTGGGCTTGACCGTGTCGGTCGCGGGGTTTCCCGCGCCGCTGGGGGCGGTCTGTACCATCGCGCGCGAAAACGGCGCCCCCGTCCGGGGCGAAGTCATCGGTTTCCGCGATGATGAAACGCTGCTCTTGCCCTACGGCGATCTGGCCGGGATTCGCCGTGGCAATCAGGTGTCGCTCGTGCAGTCGGCGCCGGGCATTCGCGTGGGAGACCGGCTGCTGGGTCGTGTTCTTGACGGGCGGGGGCGATTCGTCGATAACCTGCCCGCGCCAGCACTTCCACATCGTGTCGGGCTGCAGGCCCCCCCTACCTCGCCGTTGCATCGGCCCCGTATCGATGCGCCACTGGGAACCGGCATTCGGGTGATCGATGCGCTTTTGACATGCGGCAAAGGGCAACGGCTGGGAATTTTTGCGGGAAGCGGCGTGGGTAAAAGCGTATTGATGGGGCAGATGGCCCGCAGCAGCACGGCCGACGTCAACGTCGTCGTCCTCGTGGGCGAACGTGGCCGTGAAGTCCGAGAGTTTCTGGAAAAGGATCTCGGGCCGGCGGGTCTGGCCCGCAGCGTGGTCGTGGTGGCAACCAGTGACGAACCGGCACTGATCCGGCTGCGCGCGGCCTTTGTCGGAACGGCCATCGCCGAGCACTTCCGCGACTCAGGACGAGACGTTTTGTTGATGATGGACAGCGTAACCCGCTTTGCCCTGGCGCAACGCGAGATCGGGCTGGCCGCGGGAGAGCCGCCAGCCACAAGAGGTTATCCACCAAGTGTTTTCGCTCTGTTGCCAAGATTGCTCGAACGCAGCGGAAAAACCGATCGGGGAAGTATTACCGGTTTTTACACCGTCCTGGTTGAAGCCGATGATGCCAACGAACCGATTTCAGATACAGTGCGGGGCATTCTGGACGGACACATCATGCTCTCGCGCAAACTGGCACATCAGGCTCACTGGCCGGCGCTGGATGTCCTTCCGAGCATCAGCCGGTCGATGCCAGACGTCACCTCCGATGAGCACCGCCGAAACGCCGACAGCCTCAAACAGCTTCTGGCCGCCTATCAGCAGGCAGAGGATCTGATCTCCATTGGCGCCTACCAGGCCGGATCAAACCCACTGGTCGACGCGGCGATAAAGATGCGCGAAGAGACGCTCCGATTTCTGCGGCAAGGGATGTCGGAACACGTGAGTTTTGAAGCCGCGGTCGCCGGTCTGGCCCGGCTTGCACAAATGCGGAACCAGATCTCTAAACCAGCCGGCCGTTCCTGAGTGATTTCTCGTGAAGAAATTTGTCTTCAAATTCGATCCGCTGCTGAATCTGCGCAGAAACGAGCGCGAACGCTGCCAGCGTTTGCTGGCCGATGTTTTGCGGCACGACGACGAGCTCGCGGCGCGGCGCGGCGGCATCGAAGCCGAACGCCTGCTGCAGATCGATGAACTTCGATCGTTGAACAGCGGTGTGCGCGGTGTCGATGTCGACGCCAGCACGGCGCGCCGTTTTTACGCGGTGCATCTCACGGCGCGACTGGGCGAGATTGATGTCCAGCGCAGTGTGTTGGCGCGACAGATCGATGCCTGCCGGCAGTCTCTCATCCGCGCCGACCAGGCCGTCAAATCGCTCGAGAAACTTGCCGAAAAACAGCAGGCTGATTTTGTCTTCCTTCACGAGCGGCGCGAAGCCCGCACGCTTGAAGAAACCTGGCAGGCGATTCACGCCGGGGAGCCTGCCTGATGCTGAGATTCCTGATGATCATGCTGGCCTGCGTCTGCACGACGGTGGTGGTTGCCGAAACGACCGCGCTGACGCTGCTCTGGCATCGCGGAATGCTCAGCCCTCACCATTTGCGCGAAATCAGGCTCGTTCTGACCAATCGCGCGCTCGACGACGAATCGCAGAACGAACCTGACGAGAAACCTGTCCGCGTCTCGGCGCAAAAGGCGGCCCAGGATCGGACTGTCAAGATCCTGAATCTCGACAAGCGCGAAAGCGAACTCGTGACGCTCAAAGGCCTGGCCGACGGCAAACGCGAAGACCTCGAATCGCAGCAACTGCAGTTTCGGGCCGAACGCAAAGCGTTTGACGACGAACTCGCCCAAATCGAGGCCAACCTCAATTCGACAAGCACCGAGCTGGCGCGGGGCATTCTGCTGGCGTTGCCCCCTAAGGACGCCGTTCGCCAGCTAATGCAACTCTCGTTGACCGAAGATGTCGTGATCCTGAAGGGGATGCCCGAAAAAAACCTGGCCAAGATCCTCAAGGAATTTCCTGCCGCGCTGCCATCGACCGCGACTGAAAATCGACTCGAACGAAAAGAGTCGACTGCCGAACGCGGCCGGCTGATATTCGAGGCTCTCAGTCGCGGAGAACCAACCCGCTCACTTCTTGAACAGACCCGCAAAACCGCCGCGACATCAACGGGCGAACCGACCAACTGACAGTTCCATTCCACACGACAACCGGGGGGGCCCGCCATGTCTGCCATTCAACCGTATCTACTGGAGATTCCAACCGTGCCGGCCAGCCAGTCAAGCGCGCCGACCGCCAATTCAACGGCGGGCACGGGTTCAACACTGGGCACAGGTTCAACGGCAGGCACGAGTTCAACGGCAGGCACGGGCAACTCCAGCGACTCGCCGTTCGGCACGTATCTCTCGAACGCCACGGGCGCTCAATCAGCAAGTGGCCGGTCGGCAGGCAGCGCGAGCAACGCCAATGATAAAGCACCTGTGGCAAGCGCCCCGGCATCAATCGCTGCCACCAAGTCGCCGTC